>JAQTUY010000090.1 GCA_028707105.1 Candidatus Omnitrophota bacterium
TGCGCCTCCAGGACTACCAGGGTTATATCATCATACTGGGGATAGCTGCCCATAAAAGAATAGACCTCTTCCTTAATAGACTGCATAAGTTTGGCGGCAGGCTCGCCTCCGTGCTTCTTAAAAGCATCTATAAGCCGCTCCAGGCCGAATTGGTCTTGCGCCTGGTTATGAGCCTCAGTCACACCGTCGGTATACAGCAGGATCTTATCGTGAGGCTGCAGCTGGATCTGTTTTTCTTCCAGGAACTTGTCTATATCCAGGACCATCCCAAGCATAAAGCCACCGCTCATTATTGACTCCACGCAACCGGCAGCAGAACGGTAAATAAGGATATGCTCATGACCGGCCGAGGAGTAAGTCAAAGTCCTGGTCTTAGCCTGCCACATCAGGTATAACAAAGTCATAAATTTATGCCCACCGATATGCTGGTTCAGGATCTGATTAGTCCTCAACAGTATCTTCTTAGGAGAGGGCTCATCCTGGGAAAGGGTGTGAATGGCCGTCTTAGCCATTGCCATTAATAACCCGGCGGCAACACCCTTACCCGAAACGTCACCTATAACCACTGAAAGCTTATCCTTATCCGGCAGGCTGATAAAATCGTAGTAATCACCACCAATCTCCTTAGCCGGCTGCATCAGGCCCTGGACATTAAGCCCATTGATAATGGGAAGTTCCTGGGGAAGAAGGGCTATTTGAATCTCCCGGCCCAATTTCATCTCTTCGGCCAGCCTCTCTTTTTCAACAATATCTTCATGGTGTATGGCGTTATCAATAGTAATACCGATCTGACGGCCCATGCTCTCCAACAGTTCAACGTCTTTAATAGTGTAAACCTGGAGGCTCTCCTTTTTGCCGATACCCAGCACGGCGTTAACTTTACTTTCCATAATGACCGGGATCAAGATCTCGAGCGCGTTCTTATCAAAGTACTTTATCGCCTCTTCTTTAATGGGCGTATACCTGGGGTCGACCTCTACCTGCCCCCTCTCCACGGCCTTTTGATAAAGATTGATCCACTGGGCCAGGGAAGACTTATAAACAAGCGTTGTTTTTTCCTCCTTAGACCCGCCCACTAAATTTTCATACCCTATACTTCCTATTTCGATATAATCGGATTGCCCGGGCTGCTGGACGAGTATCAAACCGTTGCGGATATAAAGAACGTCCTTTATCTCCTTAAAGAGCCTGCCTGCCACGCGGTTAATATCAAGCTCGCTTCCTATCTTCTGCCCGATCTCCCCCAGGATCTGATAGTAATCGTATTTCTTCCTTCTGAAAAAGTGATCCACGCGAGGCTTCAGTTTCCCATAGTACCAGACAAAGAATATCAGCACACCGCTGGCAAAGGTAAGTTTGAATATCCGGTCCAGAGCGGAGATGCGCTCAAAAGAAAGCGTTACGGCAATGCCAATAGGCAGGATAACCACCAGAAGCGTCAGTACCCACAGCAGCGTCTTATGGGCAACGGTATCGATCTCCATTAAGCGGTAACGGATTATCGCATAGGCTATGACCAGGGGATATAAACCGACAAAAATATTCCCGATAGGATATATGGGGACGTAGAACATCGGAAAAAAGTTAGTCGATGCCCCGCCTATCCCGACTATCATCCCGATCCAGGTATATTTTATCTGATCCCTCTTTAGCCCTGTTGCGTTCTTGAACGCGGCAAATGACAAATAAAGGCTATAAGCCATTAAAATGAAATATTCCAAAGTGAAGAATAACAGGAATATTATCCCGCCTTCGGGATAATTGCTAAAGTTAACTTTCGGAACAAGGGACCTGATAAAATGCTGGGGATATATCAGGGCTGAGATAAAAATTGCCGCCGCGATCGGATAAGATATGAAAAGTATCTTCTTCTTTTCTTTGATCTGACCTGTAAGATATAGAGTAAAATGCAGGAATACCGCGGGGATTATAATCGCGAATAAGTTACCCCACCTGTTCCAGGCCAGGGAAGCTGAATAATTATCCGGCAAGGCGCTCCACTTGTAATAACAAAAACTCCAGCACGCGGTCAGTAAGGAAAAAAGGGCCCAAAGCTTGTTGAGCATTAATTTTCTGTTCTTAATGTAGACGAATACGGCTATAAGCACTGAGGTAATTGCCGTAAGCAGCGCCGTCCATACATATATCTTTACCGACAAGTCAACCTGCATCATTCTACTGCGCCTCCAGCACTACCAGGGTTATATCGTCGTATTGAGGGTGATCGCCGATAAACTCATACACCTCATCCTTGACCGCCTGCATGAGCTCATTGGCCGATTTTGCGCTGTGTTTGGCGAAGACCTCTTTAAGCTTTTCCAGGCCAAACCTGCTCCCATCTTTATTTTCAGCTTCAGTTACGCCGTCGGTATAAAGCAGGATCTTATCATCAGGCTTCACTTCGATCTGCGTTTCTTCCAAGTATGCTCCTATATCGGGTAACATCCCCAGCATAAATCCGCCGCTCATGATGGCCTCGACGAACGGAGCGGGGGCTCCGCCGGCAGCGACGGAGCTAGCTGCTCTGCATATAAGTATATGTTCGTGCCCGGCTGAGGAATAGAGAAAACTCTTACTTTGGGGCCTCCAGAGCAAATACAAAAGAGTCATGAACTTCTGGCCGCCGATGTGCTGATTTAATATCTGATTAGTCCTCAAGAGTATCTCTTTAGGAGAGACGCTCTCCTGGGAAAAGGCGTGCATCGCTGTTTTGGCCATCGCCATAAGGATACCGGCGGCAACCCCCTTGCCGGAGACATCGCCGATGATTACGGCAAGCTCGTCTTCCCGGCGAAGAGCGATAAAATCATAGTAATCTCCACCGATCTCCTTGGCAGGCCGCATTAAACCCTGTATGCTCAAGCCCGCGACCAGAGGCGTAACCTGCGGAAGAAGCGCGGTCTGGATCTGCCTGCCCATCTTCATTTCTTCATCCATCCTCTCCTTCTCCAGCAGGTCTTTATAATGAAGCACATTAAATACGGTAACGCCTACCTCCTGGCCGAGCTTGCGTAATAATTCGATATCTTTGACGGTATAAGCCTGCAGGTTCTCTTTTTTGCCCAGGGCCAATAAAGCATGGACCTCATTTTCGAAGACCAACGGAACGATCAACTCAATATTCTGCGTCTCAAACCAGGCAAGCGCTTCATTCTTTATGGCCAGATACTGGGGATCGACCTCTATCTGTTCCTTCTCCAAAAGATCCTGGTGCCCGGTAAACCAACTCCCCATAGGATGATTAAGGCTTAACTCCCGCAGCCCCTCGGGAAGTTTTTTCCTTTCTTCATCGTTATACACCTCTAATCCGGCATTCCGCCTTGTTTCAGCGGATACCTGGCCGCCTTTTTTGCCTATTACAAGATACTTCATTTCATTCCTGGCCAAAATATATAACAGGCTGTTACGCAGGTACATTATTTCACAGATCTCAGTCAGCAGATTCCGGGCCAGCTCTTCTATATTAATGCTGGTGGCGATCTTCTCCGCGACCTTGCCGAGAATAGTCTGATAATCGTATTTACGCCGCCTGAAGAAATGGTCGATCTTGGGTTGAAAATAGCGGTAATAACTTAAAAATACGTAGAAAGCCGCCAGGGCAAAGATAGTCAGCCATAAAGTGCTCATCTCCCTGATCCATTGGCGGGTGATCTTAAAAAGAATATAGGCCGGAATGATCAACCACAAAGAAGTGGTCATCCAGAGGATGGTTTTATGCACGACCGTATCTATTTCCATGAACCTGTACCGGATGATGGCGTAGCTGGTAAGGATTATGTATACCGGCACCAGGTATACTCCGTAGGGATAGACTTCAAAATTAAAACAAGGAAGGTAATTAGTCACTCCGCCGGCATAGCTGATGATCATGCCTGTTATGACATATTTAAGCTGGTCTTGTTTGGCCTTTGGAAGATACCGGTACTGTAAAATGGCTTCGATCATCGAAGCCAGGACCTGGATTATCCACATGGCCAAGAAGACATTCCAGACCGGATTGCTATCTACGATATAAAACCGGCCCAGCACATACCTTAAACCCTTCTCAGTGAAGAACCAGGGAGTAAGAAAATTCAAGAACAGAAAAATAAAACCATCGGCATAAAAGAAAGAGATCAGGAACCTGCGCTTGCGTTCCGTCCCCACGACAACGGTTATAAAATGGTAGTAGATAGTCGGTATGAAAATTATCCCGAGGTAGGCAAATCTCCACCACAAGTAAGATCGATGGATGTCGCTTATGGGGACTTCGGAAAAGAAGAGGCCGGAGGAATACAGTACAACGCATACGTTAAATAATATCCAAAGGAGGTTCTCTTTGTTTTTCCAGCCCTTGGCAAAAATAAAAAGGGCCATGGAAAACGCGGTTATAGTCATCAAAACAGCCGCTATTTTAAGATGCGGTATCACCGGATCACTCCTTGACGCTTAACAGCTTATCGATCGCCGTCAGGACATCTTCAACGCGTATCTTTCTCATACACTCTCTCGTGCGGCATTTGGGCTTATAACAGGGGCTGCAAAGCATATCGCTGGTTAAGACCATTCCGTTCTTTGAAGGGCATAAATGCCGGCGCAGGTCAGTGGGGCCGAATAAGGCTATAAAGGGCGTGCCGCTGGCGCAGGCAATATGTAACGGGGCCGAATCCGGGCTTATATACACATTGCATTTTTTAATAAGACAATGAAGCTGGTTTACCCCGGTCTTGCCGCAGGCGACAATGGGTTTTACGTTCTTTATCGCGTCCACCAGCGACTTTGCCTCAGGCAGATCCGCCTCGGTCCCGGTCAGGACAACGCGCATATCCCTGGCTGAAAGCGCCTCGCAAAGCTTGATGATCGACTCCCGCGGCCAGGCCTTAGTGGCCCATTTCCTGCTGGCGCAGATGTTGATCCCAATAAGCTTCTGCTGACTGCTTATCCATTGGGATTTCAGGAATTCATCGATATAAGCCTCATCTTCTTTAGACGGCCACATCTCCAGGCGGTTATCCTTAAGTTCGATATTCAGGAGCTTTAGTACCCTGAATTGATGGGTGACCGGGTCAATAGGAGCCTTATCGTCCCTGATGCTGTGGTTAAGCAAAAATCCCAGCTTTCCGTTATTGTATCCGTAGCGGTTAAGGGAAAAGGTCAAGGCGGAAAGAAGGTGGCTGAAACGGTTATTCTGCAGGTCCAGCACGATATCGAATTTCTTCCTCCTTAATTGCCCGCCCAGGCGTAAGGCCGCGCGCAGGCCCTTGTCTTTCAAATCAAATATCTGCAGGTCGTCTATATAAGGACAGCGGTTGAACACCTCTTTAGAAGGCATGCTTGTAAGCAATGTGATCTTGTTGGAAGGAGCGCCTTCCCCCGATGAGCTGTTGAATTTACTCCTTATCGCTCTTAATGCCGCGCTGGAAAGAATAATATCCCCCAGGGAACTGAACTTGATGATCAGGATATTAAGATCTGAAACGGCCTCTTTATAAACATCCAGGGTGCGCTTGACCATAAGCTCGACATTAAATTTCTCCTGTACTTTCTTATAGGCATTCTCGGCTAATTGACGGCGAAGCTGCGGGTCTTTGATAAGCTTGATTATTGCCTCCGCCATCGCGGATGGGTCGCGCGGCGGGACCATGATCCCGGTTATGCCGTCATCAATAATATCTACTATCCCCCCTACTTTTGTCGCGATGACCGGCACGCCGCTGCCCTGGGCCTCGACTATTACCCTGCCGAACGCTTCCGGATAGATACTGGCGCAGGCCATCAGGTTAAGGCTGGCCATGACTGCCGGTATATCTTTCTGGGAACCCAGGAACTCGGTGCAATGGCCGAGCCCCAGCCTCCTGACCATTATCTCTATTTCTTCCTTATACGAAGCTTTGGAAGCGGAAGCTCCTCCCACTATCCAGATCTTGACCTTAGGCACCGTCCTTATCACCTTAGCCATTGCCTGCAAAAAATAAATATGCCCTTTGATCGAAGTCAGCCTGCCGACTATGCCGATATGGAATGTGTCGGATTTTTTCTTATCCGGGCTTACGTATTTGAATCTCTCCAGGTCCACGCTGCGCGGTATCAATCTTAATCTTTCATGGGGCGTGCCGAAATCTTCGGCCATATGCTGGGCAATGACATTGCTCGGCACGATCACGAATTTCCCCCAACCCATGACCTGACTGAAGAAGCGTTTGCGGTAATAACCATGGCAGGTGGTGACCATGGGACAGCCGGCTTTACGGCTGGCGAGGTAGGCGATCCATCCGGGGACGCGCGAACGCGCGTGCACGATATCAATATTCTCTTTCTTTATGATAGCGGCGACCTGGGAAACCATTTTGATCATGATAAAAATAGATTTCTTATGCACCGGCAGCTGATAATGCCTCCCCCCCACAGCCTCCAGGTCCTTGACCATGCTTCCGCCGTTGGAAATAACCACGCAATTATGGCCCTGCCTTACCAGGTATTTAGCCAGGTCTACGGTGCCGGTCTCAACGCCGCCTACTTTAAGTTCGGGTAAAATCTGTAATATATTCATCTTAACCTCTTTCTCAAAGCCTCCTTCACTACTTCTCTGTCATTCA
>JAQTUY010000091.1 GCA_028707105.1 Candidatus Omnitrophota bacterium
GCCATGAACTTGCTTCCCGGTATATTTTTCAGGTATTGCTTGATCTCGGCGATCCTTTCGTTCATTTCGATAAGGTTATGGTATTCGTTGGTTTTGTCACGGTTGACTACCGCGATCGAGATGCTCATCAGCGAGATCTTTTTCATTTTATGGGTCCTGTCCCTGGCCAGCACAAAGCCCTGTTTGCGGTCCTGGGATGAGTAATGAAAAGGTATGATCTTATCGAATGCGAGTATGAAATTGTGGCAGATATCTTTATATGCTTGCGGCGTGGTGATAAAGACAAAATCGTCTCCCCCGATGTGGCCGATGAAATCCGAGCTGTTGCCGAATTTTTTTATGATCGTATATAGGGTATAGGCGGTCTGCATTATTATCCTGTCGCCTTTTAAATAGCCGTAGCTGTCGTTAAAGTATTTAAAATTATCTATATCCAGGTAGCCGAATGAGAAAGCCGCGCTGTTCTTCATCCGCTCTTTGAGTACCTCTTCGATGATTCTTCCTCCGGGAAGCCCCGTAAGGGGACTGGCGTAAAAACTGTATTGGGACCTGCGGATGGCCATTTCGATCCGCGCCCTCAGGTCCAGGGGATCGGGAGGCTTTATCAGGTAATCGTCTACTCCCTGTTTAAGGTTTAAGAGCTGCATTCTTAGCTGTCTTTTATCGATCAGGGTGATCACCGGAATAAAGGCGGTGATAAAATCGTCCTTGATCAGGGTGCAGACTTCAAGATTGGCTTTGTTGGCGGAATGCACGTCGACTACGATGACGTCGGGGGAGATCTTTTTTATCTGGGTTATATCGCGGACCGCGGTGTCTAATACGTGGACTTTGTATCCCCATCCGGTAAAGCAGATATTCAGGACTTTGCTTAAGTTCTTTTCGGAGGATATGATCAGGATCTTTTTCGCTTTTTCCATGTTTATCCCTTGATCAGGGCCAGTGTCTCCGCGCGCGTTTTTTCGTTTTTCTTAAAAACTCCCCTGACCACCGATGTAATGGTGAGCGTTCCGGGTTTTTTTACTCCCCTGAAAGACATGCACATGTGTTCGGCTTCCAGGACCACCATGCATCCCTGGGGCCTGAGTTTTGTCATAATTATCTCGGCGATCTGCGTCGTGAGCCTTTCCTGTATCTGGGGCCTGCGGGAAAGGACATCGACCACCCGGGCGAGCTTGCTTAATCCGGTAACCCTGCCCTGGGCCGGTATATAAGCCACGTGCGCCCTGCCGGTAAACGGCAGCAGGTGGTGTTCGCAGGTACTGTATAAGGGGATATTCTTGAGCAGGATTATCTCGTCGTGTTTCTGGTCTAATATGACCTCCAGCTCTTTTTGAGGGTTTTTACCTATGCCCGAGAAGATCTCTTCATACATCTCGGCTACGCGTTTAGGGGTCTGGAGGAGGTCTTCCCTGCGGGGGTCTTCTCCTATCGCCTCCAGGATATCCTTAACAGCTCTTTCGATCTTTTTCTTGTTCATTATGCTCCTTGAGTTACGGCTTCATTTACTTGCCAATGCAGAACTCGCTGAATATTTTATTTAGCAGTTCCTGCGAGAATCTCTTACCCAATATTTCATCCAGGCCGGTCAACGCGCTTTTTATGTCTTCGGCCACGCATTCCGCGGTGAGTCCATTATCTAACGAATTTATCGCCTGCGCAATAAGTTTTTGCGCTTCTTTTATGGCGTGGATCTGCCTGGAATTAGCGGTTAGCACCGAGTCGCTTCCGATGATCCTGCCCTGCAGCACAAGCTGGGCTATCTTGTCTTCAAGCAGGTTTATATTTCTATTTTTTTTTGCCGAAATATCAAGTGTGTGGCGGAACTTACCCAGGATAAGTTTTCGATTAACCTTTAAAGGAAGGTCTGTTTTATTTATAACCGCAATGGTCACTTTACTTCTTACCTTTTTCATCAGAGCTTTATCTTCAGATGAGATCTTTTTGCTGCCGTCAAAGAGCAGGATGATCAGGTCGGCCGTTTCGATATACTTCCTGGAGCGTCGGACGGCTTTTTTCTCGATCAAGTCCCGGGGTTCGATTATGCCCGCGGTATCGACGATCCTGACCGGGATCCCTTTTATATCGAGGATCTCTTCGATAGTGTCGCGGGTCGTCCCGGCGATTGGCGTGACGATCGAGCGTTCGGTTTTTAAAAGGGCGTTTAATAAGGAAGATTTTCCGACATTGGCCCTGCCGCAGATGACCGTTTTTATGCCGTCGCGCAGGACCCTGCCGAACCGGGAATCTTCGATCATTAATTTGAGGCTGTTGTTGGCGCTGTCCAGGAGCAGGCGGGTTTGTTTGTGATCGGGAGGCGTTATATCTTCTTCGGGAAAATCAATATTCGCCTCAAGGACTGCAAGCGCCTCAAGAAGGCCCTTACGGATACCGTTGATCCTCGCGGAGATGGCGCCTTTGAGCTGGTTAAGCCCGGCCCTGAGCGCGGAGTCGGTCTTAGCCTGGATGATGTCTAATACCGCTTCAGCCTGCGAGAGGTCAAGCCGGCCGTTTAAGAAAGCGCGCATCGTGAATTCGCCCGGCTCGGCCAGGCGGCAGCCGTTCTCCAGGACCCGGTCCAGCACTGCCCGCAGGGAAACGATACCGCCATGGCAGTTTATCTCCACGATATCTTCTTTGGTGTAAGAACGCGGCGCGCGCATCACCGTCAGGATGACCTCATCGATGATCCCCTGGCCCGGCTTAGTTATGTGCCCGTAGTGCAGGGTATGTGTCTTGGCCGTTGACGGCTTGGGCCCTTTTTTAGGGGCGAAGATCTTGTCGGCGAGCGGCAGGGCGTCCTTCCCGCTTATCCTGATTATGCCTATGCCTGATTCTCCCGGCGGTGTCGAGATCGCGGCGATGGTGTCGCCGGTATTATATCCTCTCATTTTCTGAATTCTCCTAGAATAAATAGCGAGCCTGTAACCAGGATCAGGTCTTGACCGGAGGCGATGCTTAGAGATAATTTTTTAGCCTCTTTCAGGTTTTTTGTCAGGTACGCTTCTTTGCCGTTAAAGTACGGGATCAGGTCCGTGGGCGAAGCGGCGCGGGGATTATCGGCGCAGGTCAAGATGACTTTATCGGCAAGCGGTTTTAACTCCGAGCAGACGCCCCGGATGTCTTTATCGCTGGAAATGCCCAGCACCAGGATAAGCCGGTTATAATGAAAGTTCTCTTTTAGGGTTTCTTTCAATGTCTTGGCGGAGGCGCGGTTCTGGGCGCCGTCTACCAGGATCAGGGGGTCCTTTGATACTACTTCACATCGTCCGGGCCAAAGCGTATTTGCCAGCCCCTTGCGGATAGCGGCTTTTTTTATGTTTATTCCGTAGAGGTTCAGCGTTTCTATCGTCCCTGCCGCGACCGCGGCATTGATAAGCTGATGGCCGCCGATCAGGCTGATCTCGAGGTTCTTATATTTGTTGAATATTCCTTCTATGTCCGCTCTTTTATTTTTCTTCGCGCAGCGGATGTCTTTTCCTACTTCATACAACCTGGCTTTTTTTTCGTTACATCTTTTTTTGATGCTTTCCCGCGCCTCCTTTGCCTGCGGCGCCGAGATGACTATGGGAGCCCTGCCGCCTGCTATCGATGATTTGATGATACCGGCTTTTTCCCCCGCTATTTCCTTTAGGGTATTGCCGAGTTTCTGAGTATGTTCGTAGCTTATCGGGGTTATGGCGCAGACCAGCGGATCAACGGTATTGGTCGCGTCAAGCCTGCCTCCTAGCCCCGTCTCTATGACCGCAAAGTCTACTTTTTTTTCTTTAAAATAAGTAAATGCCAGCGCTGTATATACCTCAAAGAATGATAAGGGTCCGTAAAGTGATCTTTTATTGTAGCTTTCTATCGTTTTTTGCAGCTTTTTTACTAAACAGGTAAGTTCATTTTTCGAGATCATACCTTCGAATTCCGGGTGAGGGTTATTTATTTTGCGGATTCCCCGCAAGATACGGATCCTTTCCCGGAAGTCCGAAAGGTGCGGCGAAGTATAAAGCCCGACTTTATAGCCGGCGTATTTTAAAATATAAGCGATAAAGGCGCAGGTTGAGCCTTTGCCTTTTGTTCCGGCAATATGGATGCTTTTTAGCGCTTCCTGGGGGTTTCCGAGGAGGGCGAGAAAATCCCGGATACGTTCGAGCTTTAAAGATTCCTTGTAAGAATATTCAGGGATCTTTTCGTAGTTGATGAGAGAATTTAAGTATTTTAACGCTTGAGGGTAGGTCATTACGGATCCGACGAGCTGATCTATTAGTGCCTGAAGTGCCTGAGCCCGGTGAAAACCATCGAGATCTTGTGTTTATCGCAAGCCTTGATCACTTCTGCGTCCGATATTGAGCCTCCGGGTTGGATAATCGCTTTAACGCCGGCTTTAGCCGCTTGGGAAATAGAGTCTGCTTTTGGAAAAAACGCGTCCGAAGCTAAAACGGGATTTTTAGACAATTTGCCGGATTTTCTTTTGGCGATCATAACCGATTCCACGCGCGAAGTCTGGCCGGGGCCGATGCCGACAGTGCGGGTATCAACAGCCAGTACAATAGCATTGGATTTAACGTGTTTGACGATCTTCCAGGCGAAGAGCAGGCTCTCCAGTTCTTTTTTGGACGGCTTCTTTTTGGTTACGATCTTCAGGTCAGTGGTATTTATTGCCCCGGTATCCTTCTCTTGGACCAGCAGCCCGCCGCTGACGCGTTTAAATTCTATTTCCTTGATGACTTCATCTAAGCCCGGTAATTCCAGCAGGCGCAGGTTCTTTTTATTCTTGAACAACTCTTTAGCCTCTCCATCGAATGACGGAGCTATTATACATTCCATAAACCCGCTTTTGGCAATAAGCTTTGCGGTTTTTAGGTCTACCTTGCGGTTTAAAGCTATTATGCCTCCGAATGCCGATAAAGGGTCGCATTTTAAGGCATTGGCAAAGGCTTTATCCAGAGTTTTCTCTTGCGCCGCGCCGCAGGGATTATTGTGTTTGACGATGACCGCCGCGGGACTTTTAAATTCCTGCGCTATCCCGACCGCGGCATTCAGGTCCAGGATGTTATTAAACGATAATTCTTTTCCCTGAAGTTGCCTTAAGTTTATAAGCCCCTTTTCTTTGCCTTTTTCCCTGTAAAATGCGGCTTTCTGATGCGGATTCTCGCCGTAACGCAATTCTTGTATTTTAGTAAAGTTCAGCGTCAAGTCTTGCGGAAATTCAGTTTTTCCTTCAGGCTGTCCCCGGAAATAGTTATTAAGGTAATTGTTGATTACGCCGTCGTAATGGCTGGTTAGCGCGAATACCTCAACGGCTAATTCCCTGAGCAGCCTATCCGGAAGCGCGCCGTTATTTTTTTTTAGCTCATCGATGATCTGAGGGTATCGCTTCGGGTTGCAGATGACCGCCACTGACTGGCTGTTCTTGGACGCGGAACGCAGCATTGAGGGGCCGCCGATATCTATGTTCTCAATAGCCTCTTCTATCTTAACCCCGGGTTTCTGGATGGTCTTTTCAAAAGGGTAAAGGTTTACCACTACCATATCGATAAGGCCGATACCGTGTTCTTTTAATTTCGCCATATGCTCAGGGTTATCCCGTAAGGCCAGAAGCCCGCCGTGGATCTTGGGATGCAGGGTTTTTACCCTGCCGTCGAGCATTTCCGGAAAATTGGTATAATCGGAGACCTCGGTTACCGGGATCCCGTTTTCTCTCAAGGCTTTGGCGCTTCCTCCCGTAGAAAGGATCTCCACCCCGAATCCGCTTAGAACCTCGGCAAATTCTACGATCCCGGTCTTATCCGATACGCTTATCAATGCCCGTTTGACTTTGTTCATCTACTCGCCTTTTTATGCGGATTATACGCTGAACCTGAAATGCATTATATCGCCGTCTTTGACCGCGTACTCCTTATCTTCCAATCTTAAATACCCGGCGTTCTTCGCCTGGTTTTCTCCGCCCGCCTTGACCAGGTCCTCATAACCGATGACCTCAGCCTTGATGAAGCCGCGCTGGATATCCGAATGTATGACTCCCGCCGCTTCGGAGGCGACGGCGCCTTTTTTTACCGGCCAGGCGCGCACTTCTTTTTCGCAAGCCGTAAGAAAAGCCATCATTCCCGCGTTGCTGTACGCATCTTTGATGATCTGCGGCAGGTCAGGCATGTTATTGGCGTCGATAATGGTAAGGGGTTTTATGGTGACGAGGTTGGAATTCAGCAGTATTTTTTTCTCGTCTTCGCTAAGGGGGATCTCGCAAAGAAGGGTCTCCTTTTCCAGGGCATCTTTGCATTTGGTGAACAACTCCTTGGTCTCTTCCTTATACATGCGCTGTTCGGTTATCTCAAGGTCGCCGATAACAAGGTCAAGCTTGGAGTTTTTTTCGCAGATGACCGCGTCCGCCTCTTTAAGGCGCGAAGCGTCGATGAATTCTATCTGTATGGGGATAGTTTTCCTGGCGTGATAAATATCGGTAAGCTTATCCAGCCGTTCATCGGGCAGGTTTTTCTTGCCCTGGGGGAATTGATCAAGTCCTATAACCGCTATTTTCATTGTTCTTCGGGTTT
>JAQTUY010000092.1 GCA_028707105.1 Candidatus Omnitrophota bacterium
GAGCTTTAGATGTTAATAAGAAGAATTTGTAGTTCGGTTTCTATAATAAGTATCGTGGCGGTGTGCTTGTTCTTCGAGCCGCTATACGGACTGCTGGTCGCCAGCCTTACTGCCATCGGCTTGTACGAGTTCTTTACGATGGTGGAGAAAAAAGGCATCTGGATATATAAATATTTCGGCGTCGTGGTGGGGGTATTGATACCGCTTTCGATAGCCTTCAGGTTCGAGCTTACTAAGAACTGGGAATTACTTTTTATCGTCCTGGTCCTGATAACTCTTATAGTTATGCAGTTCAGGAGGCGCCAGAATATCGGCGTCATCGTCGGCATATCGGTCACCGTATTCGGCGTGCTTTATGTAGCCTGGTTTTTTAGCTTTATGATCAAGATCAGGCTGCTTGCCGGGGGCCTGGGCCTGGTTACGGCGGTGTTGTTGATCACTAAGCTTAACGATGTCGGGGCATATCTTGTAGGGTCGCGTTTCGGCAAGGTGCCGCTTATACCGCGGATAAGCCCGAATAAGTCTGTTGAGGGGGCCGCGGGCGGGCTTTTTTTTAGCGTTCTGGGAGGTTTGATAAGTAAACCGTTCCTGGGATGTTCGTATGAAAAGATCATAATCATAAGCGTTGTTTTGGGGATATTGGCCCAACTGGGAGACCTTTCCGAATCGCTTATGAAACGCGATTGTCAGGTAAAAGATTCGGGCAGTATTTTTCCGGGACTGGGAGGAGTGCTTGATTCTATCGACAGCCTTCTTTTTACCGCGCCGGTTTTTTATTTTTATATGAGCAATATTTTAAGATAATGAGACGCATCGGAATATTGGGTTCAACCGGTTCGATAGGCAAAAACGCGCTTCTTGTGGCAGAGCGGCTTCCGGGTGAATTTAAGGTAACGGCCGTCAGCGCCAATTCCAATACAAAGCTTCTTTACGAGCAGGTCAAGCGTTGTAAAGCGTCATTAGTCGCTCTCGCCGACAGCGAAAAAGCCGGGGAATTGAAAAACAGGCTGGGCGGAGGGGTCAAGGTCTTATCCGGCCCGGAGGGCCTGAATTCGCTTATTGAAGATAAAAGCGTTGAGTATGTGTTGATCGCTATAAGCGGCGCCTCTGCCCTGGCGCCGATAATGCGCGCTATTGAATGCCGTAAGAATATCGCCCTGGCTAATAAGGAAGCCCTGGTAATGGCGGGGCCTCTTATAATGGAAAAGGCCAGGCGTAATAAAGTTTCGATCATTCCCATAGACAGCGAGCAGTCAGCGATATGGCAGTGCCTGGAAGCGAATCCGGCTCAGGCGTTCAGGAAACTGATCCTTACCGCTTCGGGAGGGCCGCTGAGGAAGATCAACGCTTCAAGGCTAAAGTCTGTTTCTGTATCCGATTGTTTACGGCATCCGCGCTGGAAGATGGGCAAAAAGATCACCATTGACTCCGCTACGATGATGAACAAGGGGCTGGAGGTGATCGAGGCGATGCGCCTGTTCGATGTCGGTGTATCCCAGGTCGAGGTCTTGATACACCCCGAGGCGGTCATCCATTCTATGGTTGAATTTGTCGACGGCGTAGTAATGGCGCAGTTGTCGATAACGGATATGCGCATCCCGATACAGTACGCGCTTTCTTACCCGCGCCGGCTTGCTAACGACCTGCCGGGCGTGGATTTTTGTAAACTTGGGAATTTGAGTTTTGAAAAGCCCGATTTTAAAAAGTTCCCTTGTCTTGGGCTGGCTTACAGGGCGGCCAAATGCTCGGGGACAATGCCGGCGGTGCTCAACGCTGCGGATGAAATAGCGGTCGAGGCGTTCATCGGGTCGAAGCTGGGATTTATCTCTATCGCCAAAGTCATAGAAAAAGTGATGGATAACCATAAAAATGTAAAAAAACCCGCTCTGGATGATATCCTGGAGGCGGATAGATGGGCTAGAGGGTATGCCCGGAAAATAATAGGGGCTTAGCGTAGATATGTCGATCATCATATTTTTTGTTATTTTAGGTCTGCTTATAGTCGTGCACGAAGCCGGTCATTTTCTGGCCGCTAAAAAAGTCGGGGTACGGGTTGAAAAATTCTCTTTAGGGTTCGGCAAGCACCTGTTGACCAGAAAAAAGGGCGATACCGAATATTGTATCAGCGCTATCCCGCTCGGCGGTTATGTCAAGCTTGCCGGTGATAACCTGGATGAATTCAAGGGTAAGCCGGATGAATATTTTTCCAAGTCTCCGGGTGACCGCGCCAAGATAATCTTCTGCGGGCCGCTGGTGAATTATGTGCTGGGATTCCTGTGTTTCTGGCTGATCTTTTTTGTGGGTTATCCTACGCTTACCGCTAAGGTAGGCGAATTAATAGACGGGCTCGGCGCTCAAGAGGCGGGCATCCAGGTAGGCGATACGATCACGGCTATAGACGGTAAAGCGGTTACTTCCTGGGACAGCCTGCAGGAGGCGATCCAAAGCAAAAAGTCTAACGCGTCCATAAAGATCTCAGTTGCCAGGAATAATAAGCCGTTTGTGATAGACGTTAAGATAAAAGAAAAGGAACTGGATGATATCCTTGGCCAAAAGCAAAAGGTCAGCCTTATCGGTATAAAACCGGCGGAAGATATCATTACGGTCCGGCATGGTTTAGGCGAATCTTTTCTGCTGGGCATCAGAAAGACCTGGGGTCTGACCACGCTCACTTATAGAGCCCTGGGGCGGATGATCACCGGACAGATGTCCATCAGGGAGTCGGTGACCGGACCCCTGGGTATTTTCTTCATAACCAAACAGGCTGCCAGCCACGGATTGATAGCTCTTTTACATTTAGTGGCGGTCTTAAATATAAGCTTGGCTATTTTTAACCTCTTGCCGTTTCCCGTGCTGGACGGCGGGCACATCGCGCTATTGGCGCTGGAAAAAATAAGGGGTAAGGGGATAAGCGTTAAAGCCGAACAGTGGCTTGCTAACGCGGGATTGACCGTTATCATAATGATGGCATTGCTGGTGACCTATAATGATATTCTGAAATTCGGGGATAAAATATTCAAGTGGTTTGGTAAATAATCGCTTATCGGGATGAATATAAAAAGGCGTAAGACAAGGCAGGTTAAGATAGGCCGCATCCGGATCGGCTGCGGAAATCCGATCGCTATACAGTCCATGACCAAGACCCGGACCGCGGATGTCGTTTCTACCGTTAAGCAGGCCAAGCAATTGGAAGAGGCGGGCGCTGATATCATACGGCTCGCGGTATTGGACGAGCAGGATGCCCGGGCTTTAAGAAAGATCAAACAGGGCGTTAACGCGCCGCTGGTTGCCGATATACATTTCAACTGGAAGCTTGCCCTGGCGGCGATAGACAGCGGCGTGGATAAGATAAGGCTTAATCCCGGCAACGTGTACAGGAAAGAGGAGGTCCGGGAGGTGGTCAGCGCCGCGAAGCTGGCACGTATCCCCATCAGGGTAGGGATCAATTCGGGTTCGCTTCGGGGCAGAAGCATGACGCGTTCAGCTATGGATTATGTCAGGCTGATCGAAAGTTTCGGATTTTACGATATCGTTGTTTCTTTGAAGGCCTCTACGATCCTGGGAACTATAGAGGCTTATCGTAAATTTTCCCGGATGTGCGATTACCCTTTGCATTTGGGGGTTACCGCGACCGGGCCGGCTGACAGGGGAGTCATTAAATCCAGCGTGGCGATCGGGAGTTTGCTGTTAGACGGTATCGGTGATACAATAAGGGTGTCCCTTACCGATGAACCCAAAGAAGAAGTCAGGTCCGGCCGTGTTATCCTGGAATCCCTCGGCCTTAAAAAAGGGGGCATTGAGATCATCAGCTGTCCTACTTGCGGCCGCTGTGAAGTAAATTTGAGGCAAATGGTCCGGGAGCTGGAGAACAGGCTTTCTGTCCTGCGTTTGACATCCGCCGGCGCGCCGCTAACGGTGGCGATGATGGGGTGCATGGTTAACGGCCCCGGCGAGGCCAGGGAAGCCGATGCCGGAATAGCCTTTGCCAAAAAAGAGGGGTTGTTGTTTAAATCGGGTAAACCGGTAAAGAAGATCGCATTAAAGGATTGCGTTAACGTTTTAACTAAAGAGGCAGCCAAAATATGTTGTGGTCAAAAGCGTTCATAGCGACATCCAAGGAATCCGCGGAAACTACCGAGTCCATAAGCCATCAGTTGATATTGCGCGCCAGTTTAATGCGCATGCTTATGGCCGGCGTATATTCATATTTGCCTTTGGGCCTGCGCGTCCTTAATAATATAGAATCGATCATCCGTCAGGAGATGAATAAGTGCGGAGCCCAGGAAGTATTCCTGCCGGCTTTGCAGCCGCAGGAATTATGGAGCAAGACCGGGCGTTTAGACGTCATCGGTGATGTGATGATAAAATTTACCGACAGGCGCGGCCGTAAGGTTTGCCTTGGCCCCACGCACGAGGAGATAATCACCGACCTGGTCCGCGCGCAGGTGGCTTCTTATAAGCAATTACCGTTCATTCTCTATCAGATCCAGACTAAATTTCGGGATGAGGTGAGGCCGCGTTTCGGCCCTATCCGCGCCTGCGAATTCATTATGAAGGACGCCTATAGCTTTGACCGTGATCAGGCCGGGCTTGCCCAGGCTTACGATTCGATGTTCCAGGCCTATAACCGCATCTTTACGCGCTGCGGATTGAATTTCCTGACTACAGAAGCAGACTCGGGCGTCATGGGCGGAAATATTTCCCATGAATTCATGGTGCCGTCGCAAATGGGTGAAGATGTGGTGCTGCATTGTGAAAAATGCGGGTATACCAGGGGCTTTAAAGAGGCAGATACCGATAATTCCGCCTGTCCCAAATGCCAGGGCGCTTTTAAGAAGACAAATACCATTGAAGTCGGGCATATATTTCAGCTGGGGACAAAATATACTCAGAGCCTGGAGGCAAACTTTCTGGATGACAAGGGTGAAAGCCATTCCATTATCATGGGTTGTTACGGTATCGGGGTCTCGCGTTTAATATCCGCGGTCATTGAATGCAATCATGATAAGGACGGGATCATCTGGCCTAAAGAAGTCAGCCCTTATAAGGTCGTGATCATACCTACCGAGGCTTCCGATGGCGCGATCATGAGCGAGGCCGCCCGTATTTATGAGGCCCTGACACAGGAGGATATCGAGGTCATCCTGGATGACCGCGATGAAAGAGCCGGGGTTAAATTCAAAGACGCGGACCTTACCGGTATCTACCTGCAGGTAGTGGTGGGCAGGGACCTTTTAAAGAGCGGCGAGCTGGAATTACGCTTAAGGAAAGATAAATCAAATAAGATAATGGCGAAAAAAGAGGCCGTTATAGAGCAAATAAAGAGGTTGATAAATGGATAGACAGGCGTTGCAGGAATTAAGGCTGGTTGTTGAGCCCTTTGTGAAAGAGAGGGGATATGAGCTTGTCGATATGTATTTCAGGTTTGAATCCGGAAGGATGATCCTGGGTATGCTGGCAGACAAGCCCGAAGGCGGCATCACTATAGATGAGTGCACTTTTCTTAACAGGGAAATATGCGTGATGATGGATGAGAAGGACGCGATCAACGAGCCGTATTTCCTGGAGGTCTCATCTCCCGGTATCGACCGGCCGCTAACGTCTAAAGAAGATTTCAGGCGTTGTAAGAACAGGGCGGTGACCGTTTATTTGCGTCAGCCGGTCCTGGGTAAATTAGAGTTGACGGGAGAGGTAAAAGACGTAGATGACTCGATCCTGAGCCTTGCTTGTGACGGGCAGGATGTGCAGGTGCCTCTTAAAAATATATCAAAGGCAAAACAGACGATCAGGTGATCCTGATAAATAATCCGGTTTGGCCGGGTTAAAACGAAAAGAGACTAATCATGAACGGAGAACTTTTAGCGATATTAGATCAGATCGAGAGGGAGAAGGGCATAAAAAAGGAAGTGTTGATACAGGCGGTGGAAACTGCCCTGGTCAGCGCCTCCCGTAAGGTGCTCGATATTGACCCTGAAGAAGATCTGCGGGTCGAGATAGACCGGCACAACGGCAAGATCAGGGCGTATAAGGCCGATAAGGAGATCAACGATATTGATTTTGGCCGTATTGCCGCGCAGACCGCCAAGCAGGTTATTATCCAGAAGATCCGCGAAGCGGAGAAAGATGTGGTGTTTACTGAATTCCAGAGCCGCATCGGCGAGATCGTCAGCGGGACCGTCTATCGTTTTGAAAAGGGCAATATTGTGGTGGACCTGCTGGGCAAGTCCGAAGGCCTGCTTCTTCGCCGCGAGCAGTCGCCTAAGGAAGAATTTAAACAGGGGCAGCGTATTCGCGCCTTCCTGTTGGAAGTTAAAAAGGAAGCCAAGGGGCCGCAGATCGTCCTTTCCCGGGCGCACCCCAATTTCGTAAAAAAGCTTTTTGAGCTTGAGGTCCCGGAAATATACGAGGGGATAGTCGAAGTAAAATCCATCTCCCGCCAGGCCGGAGAGCGGACCAAGATAGCCGTATATTCTAAAAACGATAAAGTAGATTCTGTCGGCGCCTGCGTGGGGATGCGCGGCGGCCGGGTAAAGAA
>JAQTUY010000004.1 GCA_028707105.1 Candidatus Omnitrophota bacterium
CTTAAACAGCCCGGTTATCCTTGGCGCAGGCATAATCATAAATACAACCGGCTCTACCTCAGGAGACATTACCTTTAGTGATACCCTTGATGGAACAACAGATTACACTCAGACCTTAGGCCTTACCGCCGGCACCACAGGCGATATCCTCTTTGGCGGGGAAGTGGGCTCATCAACTCCCTTAGGCGCTCTTACCATCAATAGCGCTCACGATGTAACCGCAGATTCCACATTTACCGCCAGATCGATCACGCAGACTACTGGCGAAGGCCAAACGCATTTTGATAGCGCTGTTAATACGGCGGGAGCAGCAGATACCGTAGGTGGCGTAGTAAATATCACTACCGCAGGAGATATCCAATTTGACAGCACTATCACTACCACAGGCGGAATATCCTCAGCAGGCAATGTAGGAAGAGCAGGCGGCGCAGTAACCTTGCATTCCACAGGTGGAGCAATTACTGTAGACGGCGCCATTAATACTTCAGGCAGCGATGGCAATGACGATGGCCTTGCTGCAACAGGTAAAATTGGCGGCGCAGGCGGTGCAATAACCATAACCGCAGATAATGGGGATGTTGAAGTAGATGCGATCACCACCAACGGCGGCGATGGCAGTGGAATCATCACTAACGCCAATGGTGGAGTTGGGGGTGCAGTAACCATTACCTCAACAGGTAAAACCACAACCTTACATAATAATATCTCCACAGTCGGTGGAATAGCAGGCGCATTCGGCGGCACCCCAGGCGCAGGCGGCACAGTAACCTTAAACAGCGCAGTTGAGCTTGATGATGACATAAGCATAGATACAGGAGCAACCGCAGGCAACATCGTCTTTAACAATACCATAAACGGCACTTATGACTTAGATCTTACCGCCGGCACCGGAAGTATTACCTTAGGTAACATAGTCGGTGGAGTAGACCGCTTAGCTGCATTGACCATTCATAGCGCTGGCAATGTTGTTGCCGCGGCTATTAACGCAGCCTCAATTACTCAAGTAGCCGGCACGGGAACCACTACATTTAATGGGGCTTTGAATACCAATACTTCATCTGGTATTAACCTCACCGGCAATGCCTTTACCTTTAATCAGCCAGTCACTACTACCGCTGGCGGCCCTGTCACTATTACCAATACCTCAACACTTACCATTGCCGCAGCCGCTGACATGATCTTAGACGGCGCCTTCACCCAGAATGGTGCAAGTACTGTCTCAATCGCAGGTGATATCACCACTACGAATGATGCCATAAGTTTTGCTAAGGGCGTTACTCTAACCGGCCCCGTAGCCTTAAATACTGTCAGCTTAGCTGGCCCGGGCGCAGGTATTACCTTCGGCTCTACACTTACCGGGGCGCAAAACCTCACTTTAACCGCAGGTGCAGCCGATATCCTCTTTACCGGCGCAGTAGGCGCAACCCAGCTTGGGGATATACTTATAAACAGCGCTCATGATCTAACCGCCAGTTCCACATTTACCGCTAAATCCATTACCCATACCGCAGGTACAGGCACAGTGCATTTTGTCGGCGCTGTTAATACCGTGGGAGCAACAAACGCTCCAGGCGGTGCAATAGATATAGCTACAACAGGCAACATCAACTTTGATAGTACCATTGCAACTACGGGTGGGGCAGCCGGACTTGGGAAGCCGGGCCAAAACGGCGGCAATGTTAACCTGCATTCTACGAATGGGGCAATTACAGTAGCAAGCACCATCACTGCTTCAGGCAGTAATGGCAGGGGCGATGGTGTTGCAGGCCAGCCAGGCGGCAACGCCGGAACAGTAACCCTAACCGCAGATGATAATGCTGTTGTCGTAGCCGCGATTACTACCAATGGCGGCGCTGGACATGGAGGCACTGGCGGTTTTATTGCTGACGGCGGCAATGCCGGTGCAGTAACCATTACCTCAACAGGCAACACTACTACATTAAATGGCAATATTACCGCAGTAGGCGGAACAGCAGCAAATGGCGGCACCCAAGGTTCAGGCGCCAATATAACCTTAAACAGTCCAGTTATCCTCGGCGCAGGTATCATCATAAATACCACCGGCTCAACCGCAGGCAGTATCTCCTTTATTAACACCCTTAATGGAACCGCCGATTACACCCAGAGCTTAGGCCTGACCGCAGGTACAGGCGACATACTCTTTAACGGCGCAGTAGGCAACTCAATCCCCTTAGGCGCTGTAACCATCAACAGCGCTAATGATGTAACCGCAGATTCCACATTTACCGCCAGATCGATCACGCAGACTACTGGCGAAGGCCAAACGCATTTTGATAGCGCTGTTAATACGGCGGGAGCAGCAGATACCGTAGGTGGCGTAGTAAATATCACTACCGCAGGAGATATCCAATTTGACAGCACTATCACTACCACAGGCGGAATATCCTCAGCAGGCAATGTAGGAAGAGCAGGCGGCGCAGTAACCTTGCATTCCACAGGTGGAGCAATTACTGTAGACGGCGCCATTAATACTTCAGGCAGCGATGGTGTTGATAGTGGTGCAGCAGGTAAAGTTGGCGGCGCAGGCGGTGCAATAACCATAACCGCAGATAATGGGGATGTTGAAGTAGCTGCGATCACCACCAACGGCGGCGATGGCAGTGGAATCATCACTAACGCCAATGGTGGAGTTGGGGGTGCAGTAACCATTACCTCAACAGGTGAAACCACAACCTTACATAATGATATCTCCACAGTCGGTGGAGCAAAAGGCGCATTCGGCGGCACCCCAGGCGCAGGCGGCACAGTAACCTTAAATAATCCAACCTTACTTAATACCAATATAGCCATAGATACAGGAGCAACCGCAGGCAACATCGTCTTTAACAATACCATAAACGGCACTTATGACTTAGATCTTACCGCCGGCACCGGAAGTATTACCTTAGGTAACATAGTCGGTGGAGTAGACCGCTTAGCTGCATTGACCATTCATAGCGCTGGCAATGTTGTTGCCGCGGCTATTAACGCAGCCTCAATTACTCAAGTAGCCGGCACGGGAACCACTACATTTAATGGGGCTTTGAATACCAATACTTCATCTGGTATTAACCTCACCGGCAATGCCTTTACCTTTAATCAGCCAGTCACTACTACCGCTGGCGGCCCTGTCACTATTACTAATGCCTCAACGCTCACCATTGCCGCAGCCGCTGACATGATCTTGGAGGGCGCATTTACCCAGAATGGGGTAGGCGCAGTCTCAATCGCAGGAGATATCACCACTACAAATAATGCTATAAGTTTTGCCAAAGCAGTAACCTTAACCGGCCCCGTTGTTTTAAATACTGTTAGCGCACCAGGCACAGGCGCAGACATTACCTTTGGCTCTACACTTACCGGCGCCCAAAACCTCACCTTAACCGCAGGTGCAGCCGATATCCTCTTTACCGGCGCAGTAGGCGCAACCCAGCTTGGGGACGTGCTTATAAACAGCGCTCATGATCTAACCGCCAGTTCCACATTTACCGCTAAATCCATTACCCATACCGCAGGTACAGGCACAGTGCATTTTGTCGGCGCTGTTAATACCGTGGGAGCAACAAACGCTCCAGGCGGTGCAATAGATATAGCTACAACAGGCAACATCAACTTTGATAGTACCATTGCAACTACGGGTGGGGCAGCCGGACTTGGGAAGCCGGGCCAAAACGGCGGCAATGTTAACCTGCATTCTACGAATGGGGCAATTACAGTAGCAAGCACCATCACTGCTTCAGGCAGTAATGGCAGGGGCGATGGTGTTGCAGGCCAGCCAGGCGGCAACGCCGGAACAGTAACCCTAACCGCAGATGATAATGCTGTTGTCGTAGCCGCGATTACTACCAATGGCGGCGCTGGACATGGAGGCACTGGCGGTTTTATTGCTGACGGCGGCAATGCCGGTGCAGTAACCATTACCTCAACAGGCAACACTACTACATTAAATGGCAATATTACCGCAGTAGGCGGAACAGCAGCAAATGGCGGCACCCAAGGTTCAGGCGCCAATATAACCTTAAACAGTCCGGTTATCCTCGGCGCAGGTATCATCATAAATACCACCGGCTCAACCGCAGGCAACATTACCTTTAATGATACACTTAATGGGACCGGCATTGGTGCTCAAACTTTAGGTTTAACCGCTGGCACAGGTAACATAGTTTTCACCGGCGCAGTGGGAGGAGCAACTAGATTAGGTACTCTTACTATCAATAGCGCTAAAAATGTAACCGCAAATGCCATTACCGCAGCTGCAATAATTCAATCCGCAGGCACAGGCACTACGACCTTTAATGGGGCCTTGGACACTAACACTGCAGCCGATATTAATCTTACCGGTAATGCTTTTATTTTTAATGCTCCAGTCACTACTACAATCGGTGGCATAGTAGAAGTTACTAATGCTGGTTTGTTAACCATTGCCGAATCCGCTGATATGGACTTAGATGGCTCATTTACCCAGAATGGCACAGGTTCAGTTTTGCTAGCAGGAGATATCGCTACCAGTAATGATGCCATCAGCTTCCTTAGTCCAGTTACCCTGACCGGCAACGTGGCTTTAGATACAGGCGCGGGCGTAGGCAATATTACCTTCTCTAGCACCGTAGACGGCACCTACAACTTAGATCTTACCGCCGACACAGGGAGTATTACTTTTGGTAATACTGTTGGGACAACGCCCTTAGGCGCATTAACCATCCATAGCGCTACCAATGTTACTGCTGCAGCTATTACCGCGGCTTCCATCGTTCAATCTGACGGCACAGGCACCACAACTCTTAATGGGCCGGTTGATGTAACAGCAGGGCTTGATATCACTAACATTGCTTTTACCCAGAATGCCGCGGCAGCAATTAATGCCCATGCAAGCGCTATTTCCATTACCACGGACACTATAGCGCTTAATGCTAATATAACGGGGACTTCCACAATTACCTTGCAGCCGGTTACGCTAAACAGAAGTATTGGTATAGGAAACGGAGCAGCTGGTTCTTTTAATCTCACCAGTACAGAGATCGCCTATTTGCAGCCTGGTTTTAGCCAGATTACTGTCGGCCGCGCAGACGGCACAGGAAGTATAGATATACATACTATTACTTTCGCTGATCCTATTACTATTCGTTCTCCCGGGTTGGCCGGCAATATAACAGTAAACGGCATATTTAGTACTGCGGTGGCGAATGCAGCAATTAGTTTTATCGCTGGAACTGGGGATAACGGAATTTTTACGCAGATTGCTGGCGCACTCAACAGCATAGCTTCGGGAAGCGGCTCAATAACAATTACCGCCGACTCAATTACCTTAAATACCAGCCCTAACACAATCATAGGCACAGGAGCAATTAGGTTACAACCTTCATCGGTAGATAGGCCTATTGTGATAGGAGCAGCCGGCTTAACTAGCGATTTTGCCTTAAGCGTAGCCGAAATAGCTGCTTTGCAAAATGGCTTTAGCCTGATAACTATCGGCCGTGATGATGGCACTGGCGGCGTTAATGTTGCCGGGCCGGTTACTTTCTATGATCCGGTTGTGATTAAATCTCCCGCAGGCGGAACTATCCAGGTTAACGGCCAGATAACCGGCCTTGATAACGCATCAATTGAATTTGACGGCACCGGCTCAACCATGACCTTAAACGCGAATATTATTACTTCAGGTTCGCCCATAATAATAAATGACAGCGTTGTGCTTGGCACACCCGCTTCCATAACCCTTGATACAACCAATGGCGGCGGGTCGCTAACCGGCGCGGATATCTCTATAACCGGAACAGTCAATGATGATGCAAACCCGAGCAGTTTAGTCTTAACAGCCGGTACGATTGGGGATGTGACGATCGATGGCGTGATAGGAGGGAGTACAGCCATTTCCGGGGATCTTACTATCACAGGCCATAACATCAGCCTCAATGATATCGGTACTTTAGTGGCGGGAATACCGAATGTCGGCGTTGCGGGAAATGTTTCGGCGATCTCTTCAGGACTTACGCCTTTGATCACATTCACAGGCACAAATTATTATACTACCGGTTCGCAGACTTATAATGCCGGCGCAGCCAATATAATACAGCTCGCCGGTGGAGTAGCAGGATCCACGGTTCAGATGGGAACACAAGGCAATGCGGTCTCGTTTACAGGCAAGGTTGATATGAACGACCGCATTTTCGGCATAGATACAACTTTCAACGGCGTTGTGCCGGCCGGCAATAATATTACTTTCAACCAATCCATAAATGACTTGGGCGGCATAGGAACAAACAGCGCCTTGTGGCTCAATGGCGGTACAGCCGGAAACGTAAATCTGTCCGGCGCCGTAGGCGATACAGATCCTTTAGCAAGCCTGACTGTTGCAAATGCCGCTTTGCTTGATTTGAATGATGTAGCCACGACAGGCGCGCAGTCATATGCGGCCGCTAATATCCACTTAAACGGAGTTTCCTATACCGGCAGCATTCTAGGAGGAAGCCCGATCTCTTTCACTGGGCCGGTCAGCCTGAATGCCGCAGGCCCTATCGCTGTGACTACCGGGCTGGGCGCGGGGGATGATATTACTTTCAGTTCCAGCATTGATGGTGTTCAGAATCTTACGCTTTCCGCGGGCGCAGGCGATGTGGAGATTGACGGTGCGGTAGGGACAGGTATTGCTTTATCAAGCCTGACTGCCTCGGGTAACAATGCTACCTTAAACGCAGTTTCAACAACCGGCAGCCAGAGCTATACCGGGACATCTTCCGTAACACTGAACGGAGATTTGGTCTCTACCGTTACAGACGCAATTACTGTAAATGGCGCAGCCACTATCGGGAATAATATCTTGATACAAACTGTAGGCGCAGCCGGGGATGACATAACGTTTACCTCTACTATTAATGGCGCCAAGATTCTTACCTTAAATTCAGGTAGTAGCGGTGATATTGATTTGCAAGGGATTATAGGTGGCGTTACTCCTTTAACTGGCTTGATCATCACCAATGCACATAACGTTGACGCAGGACAGGTAACTTTACGCGGTAATTTGCTTCAGAGCGCAGGAACAGGCTATACGCATTTTACGGGAGCGGTAGCCACAACCGGCGCCTCTAACTCACCCGGCGGTTCAGTCAATATCAGCACTTCAGGCGATATTAATTTTGATAGCACTATTACTACGAAAGGCGGCACAGCCTCTGCAAACCTGGGCCAAAACGGCGGCGATCTTACTTTAAATTCTACAACTGGAAACGTAACGGTTGACGATATCACGACCTCAGGAAGCAACGGCGTCGGCTCAAATAAGAGTGGCGGTAACGCGGGCGCAGTAAATATTACTTCGGACCCGGGAAAGATCATAACATTAAATGGTAACATTACCGCCTCGGGCGGCAATAAAACCGGAATAGGCGTAAGAGGGCCAGGGGGTAACGTTACATTACATAGCCCAACCGTCTTAGGCGCGAATATAACTATTAGCACAGGCGTAACTTCGGGTGATATTACCTTTGGAGATATTTTAGATGGTGCGCATACTTTACGCCTTACTGCCGGCACCGGAGATATTACCTTTACAGGTGCGGTAGGTGGCTCCACTAAAGTCGGCGCCATAACTATTAATAGCGCGGAAAATGTAGATGCCGCAGCTGTAAGGGCGAGCTCAATTAAGCAGACCGCTGGTACAGGCTATACGCATTTTACAGGAGCAGTAAACACAACTGGAGCAAATAATGGCGTTGGCGGCGTAGTAAACATTACTACAGCAGGCGATATAATTTTTGATGATTCAATTACGACTAAAGGTGGAACAAGAACTTCAGTCGGTGATGGGAGAGAAGGCGGAGCGATAACTTTACATTCCTCGACCGGGTCAATTACCGTAAATGGCACCATTGATACTTCAGGCAGCGCTGGACGTGATAATACCGGCGGTTCAGGCAGGATCGGTGGAGCAGGCGGCAATGTAACTGTAACGGCAGATGCCGGGAATGTTATTTTAGCCACAATTACCACTAATGGCGGCGCCGGTAATATAGTGGGTACTCATAGCGCGAATGGCGGCAATGCCGGCGCAGTAAATATCACTTCTACAGGTGTAGGGCATAATATAACCTTAGAAGGTGATATCAATACGGTAGGCGGAAATGGAGCAGGCGCTCTCGGCACTCAAGGCGCGGGTGGCAATGTAACTTTTAATAGTCCGACTCTACTTAATACAAATATTGGAATTGACACGGGAGCAACCGCAGGAGATATCAATTTTAACGATACTTTAAATGGCGCCCACAATTTAGTTTTGACTGCAGGCACCGGTAGTATTAACTTTAGCGATACTGTCGGAAATTCTACGTTATTGTCCGGGCTTAACGCTTCAGGCGCTGCTATTAACATTGATGGTGGTTCAATAGCTACTAGCGGCAGCCAGGACTACAATGGCCCTGTTAATCTTGGCGCTACTACAACCCTGGCCAGCGCGGGTATAAGTTTCAATAATACATTAGACGGCAACTTCGATCTAACTATCAACGATTCAGGTACCACTACCTTCGGTGGGACAGTAGGAGGCACAACTCCGCTGGCCAGCCTTACTACTGTTCTCGGTGGAAGCACCCAAATTAATGGCGGGTCCGTCATCACAGGTGGGGATCAAAACTATAATGACCCGGTCACTTTGGGCGCGGATGCAACTTTAACTTCAAAACTTGGCACTGTGAATGCAGCCAGTACCATTACTACCAGTAATAATGATTTGACTATAAATACCGCAACCAGCCTGACCCTGATTGACGATATAATTGCGGGAACCGGCACAGTTACCCTTAATCCTACGGCAGGTGGTGTAAGCCAATCTGCTGCCACAACCTTAACCGCTGATAAACTCCTGCTCCTTGGCTCAGGTATCTTTAACCTGAACCAGGCAACTAATAATATAAACATCTTAGCCGCCAATATCACCGGCGGGCCATTGACCTACCAGGATACAGATACTTTAACCATCGGAAGCGTGAGTGGTACCGATGGTATTACTACCGGCGGTAATGACGTAACCTTAAATACCGGTAATACCTTAACCATAGCCAATGATATTGATGCCGGCACAGGTACAGTCACCCTTAATCCTACAGCAGGCGGCGCTGCGGAAACTACCGGCAAGATTTTAGCGGCGAACCTACTATTAACCGGCGGTGGTACCTTCACCTTAAATAATGCATTCAATAACGTAGATATTCTTGCTGCCAATATCACCGGCGCATTGACCTATCAGGATGCAGACGCCTTAACCATCGGCAGCGTGAGTGGTACCGACGGCATTACTACCGGCGGCAATGACGTAACCATTAAATCCGGCGCATTGACCCTGACCAAGGGAATTACTGCAACCGGAGCAACCATAACTCTGGATGCGGCAGGAATAACGCAAGCCAGCCCGGTTATCGCAGGCAGCTTATTACTGAAAGGAACCGGGACCTTTACTTTAGATAATGTATCCAACAACGTATCTACCATTGCTGCTGATGTTGCCGGCACATTGACATATAAAGATGTTGATTCCCTGACCGTAGGCAATGTAGTCTCGACCAATGGTATTACTGCTAATTTAGGCAATATAACCATAAATGCATTAAACGGCTTCTTGACCATTACTAAGTCAATCAGCGCTGTCGGTGGTTCCATTTTATTAGGTACTGCTGAGGCAGCTGAGCCGCCACTTATTAACGCAGACCTTACCTTAAGTGCGGATTTAACCGCTTTAACAAGCGTAACCCTTAATTCTGCCGACGCAATTACCCACACAGCCGGAACGATCACTGCCGACAGTCTGGATCTTACCGCTGATTCTGGTATCGGTACATTAGCCAGCCCGCTTGATTCGAATGTTAATACGCTTAACGCGCTGAATAATACGAGCGGGGATATAGCCTTGACCAACACCGGCAACTTAGAAACGGTGAGCGTAGTGAATAACGGCGTCGATATCCACCTTACCGTAAATTCTGATCTAACCGTGGGCAATATCCAGGCTCCGGGCCAGACCGTTAATCTTACCGCCAATACCGGCAGCATACTTGATGACTCCGACGAGACAAACAAGATCACAGCGGACACCGTAAACTTAACAGCCAACAATGATATCGGCGGCAATACCGCTACCGGAGATATTGATATTGATTCCGGTAATATAAACGCTACTGCCGGCGGTAATATCTACATTGAGTCGCTCGGCACCACAACCTTCAACACCATATCCGGTAACGAGATAAACCTGCTTAGCGGCGGTACGACTTTCCTGAATAATATTACCGGCGTAGGTGCCATAATCATCAAGGTAACCTCGGGAGATATCCAGTTTACCGGAACAGTAAGATCCACTACTTCAGGCGCGGAAATTACTACCGATAACGGCTCTATTTTTGCCAGCGGTGCAGGGCCGCACCTGATAACTAATGGCGATACTTATCTTGACACGCCTAATGGGACGATCACTGCCATAGGAAACCACTTGAATCTTACTTTAAACAGCGGATTCCTGGTGCTCAACATAGGAGGGGCAGTAGGAGGGGTAAGCGGCAGGCTTGATGGTAGCGTGCCGTCTTTGAGCAGTATTTTGTTGCAACCTTCCAGTTTTCCATCGCCGTTATATCCTCCGGGCCGGGTTTATTTTAACGGCATATTTATCTGGCCTTCTGCCAGCACCTTTGCTAATTCCCAGTCAAATACCCTGCTGGGAAGATACTCCATACCGGTTAACTTCCAGGCATTCCTTATCAATACCGCCGACACAAGGCTGGCGCTCTTTTATCAGCCTTTGACTGAATTGGATGCCTCTGCTTTTGACGCGGCAATGGACATAGGGGAGGGCACTTATGAGTTTATGGGTAATTCCCTGAATCTCCTCGGCCATGAAGGCCTGCTGCCGGTTTTTGAGGACATCAAGAAAAAGAATAAGAAGAGATAAGAAGATACTCGACCTTAATTACCCCGCGTTGAGAGATGCGGGGTATTTTTTTAATGGCAATTTTTCTTTCAGGGTAGTATAATATGCTAAAGAAGAAAGGGAGGAAGAGATGAAAAAATTTATCCTTGTTTTTATAATACCCGCTTTTCTCGTTGCTTGTTCCGGAGGCCCTAAGCGGGCTGATACGGTGATCAAGATCAATAATTACGAGATCACACGAGCCGAGTTCGAGCAGGAGTTCAAAGATTCTGTTTTCGGCAGGGTAGATACCCAGCAGTCACGAAAGGAATTCCTGGATAACCTTATAGACAGGATCCTTATCCTGCAGGAGGCCCAAAAAGAAGGCCTGGATAATGACCCTCACTTTCTTAAGATGGTCGAAAAATTCTGGGCCCAGTCCCTTCTGAAGTTGGCCCTGGAAAAGAAATCTAAAGAGATCGCCGGAGCTGCTTTGGTCAGCGATAAGACCATTGAGGAAGTTTACCAGAAGATGACGGCAGAAGGTAAAACTACCCGGCCCTATGAGGAGATGTACCAGCAGATCAAGTGGGATATGATAAAGTTGCAGGAATCCCAAATGATGAGCCAGTGGCTCACACAGCTGCACAAAAGCGCCGTTATCCAGGTAAATAAAGGCCTAGTTGCCAATAATAAAGGGGGAATAGATGGAAAATAAGGCTTACAGGCGCGCGAATTATTTCATAGACAGGAAGTTCCAGACAAAATTCATCGCCAAGTTCAGCTTGCTCGTCCTTGCCGGAGGATTGATCACTATCGCCCTGCTTTATTTCCTGGGACTTGAATCCAAAACAGTAGCGATATTTAACTCCCGCGTAGTAGCAATGACCACTTCGAATTTTATCCTGCCGCTGCTTATCCAGACGGTCATCACCGTAACTATCGTGGTAGGAATAACCGCCGGGATCCTGACTTTGCTGGTTTCCCACAAGATCTCCGGGCCGCTTTACCGGTTCAAAAAGGTGATGCAGGAGCTGGAGCAGGGTAATTTCTCATCACAGTTCTATATCCGCTCCGCCGACCAGTTCCACGGCCTGGCTGATGAGATCAACTCCATGATCCGCAATACCAAGCAGGAGATCTCGGTGCTTAAGAGCAAGGTCATCTCCTTAAGGCAAAAAGTGGAGAGCCTGAATGAAAGCGACCTTCCTGAGAATAAACGCGCGTCATTGGCGGAATTAAAAAGAATAACCGAAGAATTAGATAAGGCCCTGCGTTATTTCAAGACCTGATGCCAAGATACTTTAGCCGGATCTTTTTAGCGGTTGTTTTATTTTTATCGCTCTTTGCGGGTTATTCCATTGCCGCGGTGGATGACGGCTTTGGTGCCGCCCGAAAAATAGAGAGCCGGCATTTTACCATTTATTACGCACCCCAGCTTGACCCCGATGAATTAGCCCGCTCCCTGGATATCCGGCCTTCGGAAAAGCTTATATCAGGCGGGGCTTACCAGAACGGCCTCGGCGGTATGATCGATATCCTCTTTGCCCAGGCCTGTGATATCCTGGATATGCAGCTTTACAGCTACCACGGCACTATCAAGATATGCCGCGACACCAAACAGGTAAACTCCATTTACAGGAACCTGTTTGACAAGGACCTGCCTAAAAGCCATTCCTTTTATCTTTATAACACCAATACCATTTACATCTCCGCGGAGCATTTTAAGCGGGAGGTCCTGGGCCATGAGATCGGCCACGCTATAATCAGTCATTATTTCGTAGTTTCCCCGTCGGTAAAGATCCAAGAGGTCCTGGCGGTTTTCGTGGAATACCAGCTGCGCAAGTCATACCAGTAAAGACAAAGCATGAGATCTTATTTGGTCATTATCCCATTTTTGTTTTCTCTGTTATCAGGAGGAGTTATGGAGGGCTTGGCAAAAGAACCGGAAAAAATTAAGATCTTTAATGCCTCTACAGGCCAGGTAGAAGAGGTAGAGAAGGTATCTAAGACGGACGCTGAGTGGAAAAAGCTCCTTACTCCCGAACAATACGCTGTTACCAGGCGTAAAGGCACGGAAAAGCCGTTTAGCGGCAGCTGCCCGATTCCCAAAAAAGGCAATGAGGGGGTATTCCGCTGCGTTGGCTGCGGAACAGACCTGTTTTTATACGAGAAAAAGTTTGAATCCGGAACCGGTTGGCCCAGTTTCTGGCAGCCGGTCTCGGAATTAAATATTAAAACGCGAACTGATAATGCCCTGGGGATGTCCAGAGTTGAGGCGATCTGCAGCCGCTGCGGAGCGCACCTGGGCCATGTTTTTGATGACGGGCCGGCGCCTACGGGCAAGCGCTATTGCATTAATTTAGCGGCGCTTAAATTCGTGGAAATAGAGAAACCTAAAAAAGAAAAGCTGGAGAAGGCCGTATTTGCCGCGGGCTGCTTTTGGGGGGTCCAGGCGGCATTCGCGCAAGTAAAAGGAGTGGTTAATACTGCTGCCGGCTTTACCGGAGGAAAACTTAAAAACCCCACCTATGAAGATGTGTGCACTAACAAGACCGGCCACGCGGAGGCCGTGGAATTGGAGTATGATCCCGGAATTGTTTCTTACGATAATCTGCTTGATCTCTTCTGGAGCTTGCATGACCCCACTACCCCGAACAGGCAGGGCCCGGACATCGGCAGCCAGTACCGTTCAGCGATTTTTTATACCACCCCGGGGCAGGAGAAAGCCGCCCTGGCTTCTAAGAAGAAGCTTGAAGGATCCGGAAAATTTAAGGCCAGGATCGTGACGGAGATATTGCCTTTAGAAAAGTTTTACCCGGCAGAGGAATACCACCAGGATTATTACAGGAAACGCGGGATCAAGCCAACCTGCCGCTTGTTTTAATGTATAAAAGAATGTGCTTACATCCGGAGCTTGTGTTATAATATTTACAAATCCCGGACAAGGGGAACGTTCAATCGGAAAGAAGGAGAGAGCCATGAATTCAACCAGATCAGGTATAATAATCTTTTGTATCCTGTTTTTCAGCGGTTTTAATCTGTTTGCCCAGCCGGATGATACGCGGGCAGTAAAACCGGAGTTCCAAAAGATGGATACAAGCAAGGATGGTTTTGTTACCCTGGATGAAATGCATGACTACCAGGTAAAGGCGTTCAATGACCTGGATAAGGATAAAAACAGCACCCTTGACTTAAAGGAACTTGAGGCGGATAAAACAAAGATGTACCAGGAGGCGGATAAGGATAAAGACGCCATGGTCACGCCAACCGAATCCGATTCCCAGTTCAAGGAATATTTCCGGCAGATGGACAAAGATAACGATAACAGGATATCTGAAATTGAATACACGGATTACTGGAAAGGTAAAATTTACTTCTAGATCTGATCTTGGATATGGAAAAGCCCTCTGTCAGGAGCTTTCTTACAGAGGGCTTTTCTGCGGCAAAGAAAGAGGGGGATTGAAAGGATGAAGGTAGTCGCGTTTAACGGCAGTTCGCGCAAGGAGGGCAACACCGCTATCCTCATAAATAGAGTTTTCAAAGAGCTGGAAAAAGAAGGGATCAAAACCGAACTTATCAGCCTCGCGGGGCAAAAGCTCCAGGGATGTATTGCTTGCGGAAAATGTTTCGCTGCCAAGGATAAAAAATGCGCCATCACCGATGACCCGGTCAATGAATATATCGCCAGGATGGAGCAGGCCGACGGCATCATAATCGGCTCACCCACATATTTCGCCGATTGCTCCGCCGGGACAAAAGCCCTGATCGAGCGGGCTGGCATGGTCAGCCGGGCTAATGATAATATGTTCAAGCGTAAAGCGGGGGCAGCGGTTGTGGCGGTAAGAAGGGGAGGAGCGATCCATACCTTTGATACGATAAACCACTTTTTCACGATAGGAGAGATGATCACTGTCGGCTCATCATATTGGAATATCGGTATCGGCAGGGAGACCGGCCAGGTAGAAGAAGATAAAGAGGGGTTAAGCACTATGAGTGTCCTGGGAATTAATATGGCCTGGCTTATTAAAAGGATCAAATCATGAAAAGCCGGGTATATTTTATCTCCGTAAAACCTTCGGACAACCTTCAGGCCATTAACGAAAAACTTAAGCGGCTTTTGGATGAAAGTAAATCCCTGGATTTTATCCGTAAGGAAGATAACGTGGCGGTAAAGCTGCATTTCGGGGAAGAGGGTAATACCGGATTTGTAAACCCCGCGCACCTGCGGGTTATCTGCGAGGGGATATCCCAAAAAGGAGGAAGGCCTTTTTTAGCGGACGCCAATACCCTTTACCGGGGAAGACGCCTGAATTCCGCTGATCACTCAAAGCTTGCCGGAGAGCATGGGTTCACTAAGGATGCATGTGGAGCGGAAGTCATTATCCCGGATGATACCAAGAAGGAAAATGTTGTTTCTATCAAGATTGACGGGAAATTCATTAAGAACGCCAAGCTTGCCCGGATTTTTATTGACGCGCAGGCGCTGGTAGCGGTCAGCCATTTCAAGGGCCATATCTTGACCGGTTTCGGGGGCGCTTTGAAGAATATCGGGATGGGCTGCGCTACCAGAGAGGGGAAGCTGGCGCAGCATTGCGACCTGGCCCCTGTTGTTCATACCGATCAATGCATCGGCTGCGGCGAATGCGAGAAAATTTGCCCGGCAGGAGCGATCCGCATCGTAAACAATAAGTCGGTGCTTGACAGCTCAAAATGTATCGGCTGCGCGAGCTGTATGGCTGTTTGCCCGACGATGGCGATGTTCATTGACTTCGGGGCGGGGGATAAGGTGCAGGAAAAGATGGTTGAGTACAGCCTGGCTGTGCTTAAAGATAAGAAAAGCAAAGCGGGGTTCATAAACTTTGCCGTCAAGATCAATAAAGAATGCGATTGCTGGGGGATGGAGAATCCGCGGATCGCTCCGGACGTCGGGATACTGGCATCAAATGACCCTGTTAGCATAGATAAGGCCAGCTTTGACCTGGTCAACAGAACTTGCGGAAAAGATATCTTTAAATCCGTTCATCCCGATCAGGATGGTTTAAAACAGTTAACCTATGCCCAGCAGATAGGATTAGGCAACCTTGATTACGAGTTGATAGAGTTGTAGTATGAAAGGGGAAGAGGCTTTATGAAAACTTTTATTAAGCATATCCGGATATATATCTTGCGCGGCCTATTGGCGATGATCCCGATCTTTTTATGTATCCTGGCCATCCAGCTGCTCTATTTCCTGATCGATAAGCGGGTAATGGTCTTTTTTAGCAGATTCTTTGAAGTCCGCAAGATCCCGGGCTTGGGTATATTGCTGGTGCTTCTGTGTTTATACTTTATCGGTTTGATCGTCAGCAATGTGATCGGCAAAAGGCTCTTTCACTATATTGAAAGGATATCCCGGCGCATACCTCTGATAAATTCCATTTATCAGCTCGGCAAGCAGTTTTCGGAAAGCTTTTCAGGGGAGGCGGGCAAAGAGGTCTTTAAAAAAGTTGTGCTGGTTGACTGGAACAATAATGGGACATGGGCCCTGGGTTTTGTGACCGGAAGGATCATTGATCAGCGAGGGGGTGAGCCTATGCTGCGGGTTTTTGTGCCGAATGTGCCCAGCCCCACCACAGGGTTTATTTTTATAGTCAGGGAAAACGCGGCTATTGACCCGGGGTGGACGGTAGAGGAGGCCCTTAAGATGGTCATTTCCGGCTCGGTGATCGCGCCGAAAGAAATAAAAAATAAAAGTTAAGAGGAGGGTGTTATGGCCTGGTTATTGTATATTATCCTGGGAATAGCCGCCGGGGCATTAAGCGGAATATTTGGTATCGGCGGGGGAATAGTCCTAGTCCCGGCATTGGTTTTTATTTTCGGGCTCACCCAGCACCAGGCCCAGGGCACGACATTAGCGCTTATGGTGCCTCCCATAGGACTGCTTGCCGCCTTGCGTTATTACCAGGCCGGCAATGTCAAGCTGGGCATGGCCGGTTTTATCTGTATAGGTTTTTTCATAGGTGGCCTGATAGGAGCAAACCTGGTGCAGAATATATCCGAACCTTTGCTTAAGAAAGGGTTCGCCGTATTCCTGCTGTTTGTTTCCCTGCGCATGCTATTTTCTAAATAACACGGTTAACCGGGAGGAGTATCATGAATAAAGCCCTTACCGCAAAACAATTTGCCGCCGGAAGCTGCTATTCATATATCCTAAGCTCTTTTGAAGAGGCGCTGATCATCGACCCCCATATAAGCTTGAAGGATGAATATAAGAGATACCTGGATAAGAATCGTTTGGCGCTTAAGTTCATTATCGACACCCATACGCACGCGGATCATTTTTCTTTAGCCGCCGTATTAAAGAATGAATTCAATATCCCGCTTCTTATGCACGAGAAAGCTGTTTCAGAGGTAGCTACCCGCGGGGTCAAGCACGGCGATGAAATAGAGGTTGGTAAATCCAGGATCAGGGTTATTTATACTCCCGGACATACGGATGACGCGATAAGCATATACGCAGGCGGCATGGTGTTCACCGCGGATGTGCTTTTGATCGGCAGCGTGGGAAGGACGGATTTCCAGAACGGCTCCCCTGAAGCGATGTTCGATTCTTTGCAAACCTTAAAGGGCTTGCCTGAAGATACGAAAGTTTTTCCCGGGCATGATTATCATGAAAAAAGATCATCAAGCATAGCCGTGGAAAGAGAAAACAATCCTTTTTTAAAGGAGGGGTCAAAAGAGCGGTTTGTTGCCGCCATGCGGTCTAAGGTAATACCGAAACCGTTTAACATCGATAACATTATACGGGTTAACCGTAAAGGAGAGGCTGTTTCTTTGGAGATGATCCCGCCTAAAGATGCTGCCGCCTTAAGCGCCAGGGAAGCGCAGGTGAAGTTCCTGGACGTCAGGAGCGCTCTGGAGTTCAGTAACGCGCATATCAAAGATTCCATCAACATGCCGATCGATATGCTGGCTATGAGGATCAATGAATTAAGCAGGGATAAGCAGGCGTATATAGTGCTTTGCCGCACAGGTAACCGTTCCCCGATGGCTGCCGATATGCTTATTCAATCGGGGATGCAGGCGGTAAAGGTGCTGGATGGAGGTATTACCCGGTGGCAAAAGGAGAGGCTTCCGGTTATCAAAGGAGAAGGGGGAATATCCCTTGAAAGGCAGGTCAGGATCATGGCAGGCAGCTTTGTTCTCTCCGGCCTCCTAGCGGCGTGGATATTTGACCCCTGGTTTATGATCATTCCGGTATTTGTTTCCTGCGGGCTTATCTATTCCGGGCTGACCGATAATTGCCTAATGGCCACGCTGCTTATGAAGCTGCCCTATAACAAGAAGCTCTATAAGACCAAATTAGGCGGAGGCACCTGTTCAATTAACTAAAGAAAGGAAAAAGAAATGAATTTGATCCCGATCGCATTATTGTTCATCCTGGCAGGTATAATAGTCGGCGCGTATGTGTTCCTGAAGGCACCCCAGGCAATAAAAATGCAAATTAAATTATATGAAAAGATCAACTGGCGCATTGAGCCGGTATCCATGCAAAAGGAAATACGGAATACGAAGATCATGGGTTTGTTTTTGTTCGTCTTCTGCCTGGCGGCGGTCGTATATATCAAATTATTCTCATTTGAAAGCTGGATATTGGCGCCTTTATCATTTTAAAGTAAGCGGGCTATGACAAGGATGACCAAAGAATATGAGACCGGCGATAAGGCCGCGGACAGTTTAATAAAGGAGTTGGCCGCCAAAGCCGCTCCCGTTGAAACCGAACGTTTATTGCGCGAAATACTTACTACCGTCGTTAAATTAGGCAAGGAGTCGCGGGATAAAGGAGACCTCAAGCTTGTAAACAACGCGCTGAAAGAATTGCGCTATTCATTCAAGATATTCTCTCCCTACAGGCAGTTCAAGAAGGTAATAATCTTCGGTTCAGCCAGGTCGAAAAAGGAATCGGCTGAATATAAGATGGCCGAGGAATTCTCAGGGAAGCTGACGGAAAAGGGCTACATGGTAGTCACCGGAGGCGGGCCCGGGGTCATGGAGGCCGGGAATAAAGGCGCTAAGGCAGGGAAAGATTTTGCTTTAAATATCCGCCTGCCTTTCGAACAAAAGCCGAATCCTTATATAGATGAAAAGGAGAGGCTGATCAATTTCAAGTATTTCTTTACCCGGAAGCTGACATTCGTAAAGGAGACCGACGCGACCGCTTTTTTCCCGGGAGGCTTCGGCACCAATGACGAAGGATTTGAAATGCTTACCTTGACCCAGACCGGAAAGTCCAGGCCCCGGCCGATCGTTTTAATGGAGCCGCCGGGCTCAGGCTATTGGGCTGACTGGAAGCGCTTTGTGAATAACCAGCTGCTCAAAAACGGATTTATCAATAAAGAGGATTTTAATCTTTTCCATATCGTTGATAATGTTGACGGGGCGATCAAATATATTGAAGATTTTTACCGGGTGTACCACTCCATAAGGTATGTCGCGGGGTTGACCGTGATCAGGCTGAATAAAAAACTGACGGATAAAACCCTGCGTTTCCTGAATCAGGAATTTAAGGATATCCTGACAAGCGGGGAAATAGTTATTTCCCCGGCGACAAAAGAGGAAGTTGAAATGGGGGAGTATCCGGATCTGCCCCGGATCGCCATGAACTTCAATATGCGCGACTACGGCAGACTTTTTGAAATGATCGGAGCCATCAACGAGGACTAGGAATATATGAAAAAGATCCTGATCATTGAAGATGAAAATGAGCTTTGCGATTTTCTCGGATTAAGGCTTGAGAAGAGCGGTTTTGAGGTGATCGCCGCTAACGATGGGGTTGAAGGGTTAAATAAAGCCAGGGTTGAGAATCCGGATCTGATCATCCTTGACCTGATGCTGCCGAAGATGCCCGGGGAAGAGGTCTGTAAACAGGTGCGCAAAGATCCCCGGATCTCCGGGATCCCGATCATAATGCTTACCGCCAAATGTACTGATGCCGATAAAGTTATCGGCACCGTAATTGGGGCGGATGTTTATATAGCCAAGCCATTTGAAGGAGCTAAATTGATCCAGGCGATCAATAAACTGCTTGCATAAAGGGTATATGCTTACCGCGGTATTCTTATCAGCCTGCGTTTTGTTCGTCCTCGCCTATATAAAATACGGCAAATTCCTTACAAAACATTTTGAGCTGAACAACAAAAATCACCCGCCGTCTCATCATATGTATGACGGGGTGGATTATGTTCCAGCACCCATGCCTGTTTTGTTCGGCCATCATTTTTCATCCATTTCCGGGGCAGGCCCGGTTTTGGGGCCGATCATAGCGGGGATCGCTTTTGGCTGGGGACCGGTCTGGCTGTGGGTAGTCATAGGGTCAATTTTCATGGGCGGGGTCCACGATTTCGCGAGCCTGGTGATCTCTGTCCGCAGCCGCGGACGTTCCATCGCCGAGATAGCCAGGACCTACATGTCAAAACGGGCCTATCACCTGATGCTCGCCTTTATCTGGCTGGCCCTGGTTTACGTGCTTACTGTTTTTACTGACCTGACCGCCAATACCTTTAAGTTTGACGGGGGAGTAGCTACCTCTTCAATGCTTTTTATACTGCTGGCGGTGGGATTCGGTTTTTGCTTATACCGCCTGAAAGTTCCCTTAAAATGGGCATCCCTGGTATTTGTGTCATTATTGTTTTTCTTTATCTGGCTGGGCCAAAAAATACCCCTGAATAATATCCCGGCTATACTGGGAGATGAAGCCAAGAGCTGGGATATTATATTGCTCATCTATTGTTTTATCGCCTCGGTTACCCCGGTCTGGATATTATTGCAGCCCCGGGATTATCTATCCAGCTTCATGCTGTATGGTTCGGTTGCCGCCGGGTTCTTCGGGATCATTTTGGGAGGCCTGCCGCTCAATTATCCGGCGTTTGTTTCATTGGATGCCCCGGATATCGGGCCGATGTTCCCTTTATTGTTTGTAACGGTTGCTTGTGGGGCGATCAGCGGATTCCACGCCATTGTTGCCAGCGGTACTTCCTCAAAACAGCTTAAAAAAGAATCCGATGCCCTGCCTATCGGCTATGGTGCTATGCTGGTTGAGGGATTGGTTGCCGTGATCGCCTTGTGCACAGTGATGATCGTAGGCAGGAATGACCCCCTGGCGGCCAAAGCGCCTTTGGCGATCTACGGAGCAGGCATAGCTAAATTTTTATCCATATTCGGCATCCCGGAAAAATTCGGGTCTTCTTTTGGATTATTGGCGCTTTCTACCTTTATCCTCACCACCCTGGATACCGCGACCCGGCTTGCCCGCTACATATTCCAGGAATTTTTCAATATAGAGGGCAAGCGCACCCGCTATCTGGCAACGCTAGTTACTTTGTTGCTACCAACGGTCTTTGTTTTGATCAATATCAGGGACGCCGGAGGGAATATCATCCCCGCCTGGAAGAGCATCTGGCCGGTCTTTGGAGCGACAAACCAGCTTTTAGCAGGGCTGGTACTTATGGTCGTGGCGGTATGGCTCAAGAAGAAGGGAAAGCATATCTGGTTCGTAGTTATTCCCATGATATTCATGCTGGTGATGACATTATGGGCGCTGCTATTGGTGATCATCCAGTATAAATTGAGCCTGGTCGGCTTCATCGGGGGAGTGCTGTTATTCCTGGCGCTTCTATTGATCCTTGAGGCCATTGAAATATTTGAAATAAAGCACCACGCCAAAAGGATCTTAAAAAGAAAAAGAAAAGAAATTGCTTGAGATTATTTCAGAAAGCTATATAATTACAGGGTAACTAAAAGGAGGGAACATGGCGTATCAAGGTGGTGGTGGATTCGGCGGACCCAGGGAGATGCACAAGGCGGTCTGCGCGGAGTGCAAAAAAGAATGCGAAGTGCCTTTTAAGCCCAGAGAGGGCGGCAAGCCGGTATTATGCAAGGAATGCTATTCCAAGAGTAAAGGGCAAAGCCGTTAATTAAAGAGGCGTTTCTATTTCTTGTTGTTTGGAATAGAGACGCCTTTTTATTTTTGCTTGACAAGCCACACATTTGTGTGGTATAGTATTTCTAAAGGAGGAAGAAATGGAGACAAAAATAGCAGTATTTAAAGGTAAAAGGATACGGAAGGCCAGCTATAATAATGAGTGGTGGTTTGTGGTTGAAGACATCATTTTTACTTTAACTGATTCTAATGATCCAAAACAATATATTCAAAAGATGAAGCAGAGGGACCCAGAATTGGCCAAAGGGTGGGTACAAATTGTACGCACCCTTTTCATAGATACTGCCGGAGGAAAACAGAAAATATTATGCGCTAATACCGAAGGAATCTTTCGCATCATTCAGTCTATTCCATCGCCAAAGGCCGAACCGTTTAAGCGGTGGCTGGCCCGGGTAGGAAAAGAGCGTATAGATGAAATTGAGAATCCGGAACTCGGCATGCAACGTACTAAGTCGCTTTATGAGAAAAAAGGCTATCCCAAGGTCTGGATCGAGAAACGGCTGCGCGGTATTGCTGTCAGGCAGAAGCTGACTGATGAATGGGATATGCGCGGGGCAGAGAAAGATTCGGAATACGCGATTCTCACCAACGAAATTATGCAAGGCGCTTTTGAGATGAAGGTGGATAGCTATAAAGCGCATAAGGGCCTTAAGCGGGAAAATCTACGCGACCATATGACGGATCTGGAGCTTATAATTACTATGCTTGGCGAAGCGGCAACAACAAAAATAACCCAAGAGAGAGATTCTCAAGGGATGCCTAAGCTTCAGCGGGACGCCAAAGACGGCGGGGCTGTGGCGGGCAGGACGAGGAAAGATATTGAACGTCAGGCAGGGACAAAAGTAATCTCTAAAGATAATTTCCTTCCCGGATCAAGAAAGAAACAGTTAAAATAGGATCAATTTTAAAACATGAAAAATAAGCCATTTTTGACGCCGAAGCAGGAGAAGGTGCTTAATTTTATCCGAAAGAGGGTAGGGGAGAGGCTCCCTCCTACAATTCGCGAGATAGGGGAGGAGCTTGGGTTTAAATCTACCGGAACAGTAAGGGACTATCTTAAGGCATTAATGCAGAAAGGTCTGGTGAGGCGGATGAATAATAAATCCCGGGCAATTGAGCTGACTGAACGCGCAAGCTTCAACAAGATCCCTATAATTGGGACCATAATGGCCGGTAAGCCGAATCTGGCTTATGAGGAAATTCAGGGTTATATTGATGCCGATGATCTGTTCCTTGGCCGCCTGGGCTTTGATGATGTCTTTGCCTTAAGGGTTAAAGGTGACAGTATGGTTGATGCCGGCATCCTGGATGGTGATGTCGCTATCATCAAGAAACGGCCCAATGCCGACAATAACGATATAGTTGCCGCATTGCTGGATAATAATGAAGTTACCTTAAAAAGGCTGCGCAGTAAATCCGGTAAGTTCCACCTGGAAGCTGCCAACGCCAATTACCCGCCGATCTTTGAAGAATTCAAGGTTATCGGTAAACTTATCACGGTAATCAGAAAATACTAACTTGGTACCAGAATGAATCAGAACAGCTTTAATCCCAAAGCCCGCTGGGACAGGTTTGAGCCGGATAAAACCGGCTTTAATCCTGATGCCTTAAACGAGCGCATTGATGTCCTGGCGTATTTTAAGCACGCCAGGATATTCCCCCGCAGCTTTACCTGGCATGATAAAGAATACAGCATTGAAACCGTTACCTACAACTGGCAGGAGCGTATCGGCCAGGCCCTGATCAACTACTTTTCCGTGCTTTGTTCAGGGCAAATGTATCAGATATCTTTCAATAATTCCACCTTCCGCTGGCAGATAGACAAGCTAATAGTATGATCTTGCTTGATTTATCTTGACTTTAACAAGACGCAAGGATATAATTTTAAATAATGAAGAGACGTATTCTTCCTCTGTTTTTAGCATTGCTTTTAGCTCTGCCGCCGCACTTACTTTACGCAGGAAGTAACTTCGCCGTAAATAAATCTTCTCAAAAAGAATCTCCTGCAGCTAACCAAAAAACTGTACAGCCAACAAAAAACGCATCCAAGTCTTCGACTGACGCAGAAAACGCCATGTCCGCGGAAGTAGATTTTTACTGTGGAAATTATGAAAACAGTGAAAAAAATCTTACCGCGCTCAAAACTAAACATGACCGGAATTACGCACTTTGGAGTAATGAGCTTGGATCGCTTTATCTTGCCGAAAATAAAAATAAGGAAGCGAGAGATTCTTTGACTGAAGCTTACCTTATAATGAATAGTTTCGATGCTTTTAAAAACCTTGAGTCTAAGGCTTTAGGGTTAACCGGTAACGAAGCAGCCAAAGCCTATAAAGGTGATCCTTACGAAAAAGTAATGAACTCATTTTATCTCGGTCTTCTGCTTATTGATGAAAACGATCTTGATAATGCTTCTGCTTGTTTTAAAAACGGGATCTTGTGTGATTCAGATGTAGAAAATAACCTCTATAAGAGCGATTTTGCTCCTTTGTATTTTCTTGCTGCAAGATGCGCAACAACAGCGGGAGATAAAAGTACTGCTAATGATTATTTAGAGAGAGCAAAAGAAGCATTTTATATGTCGTATGGAACTAATAGGTTGCTTGTCTGGGAAGAACAAATTCTACGTAACACTCTTACAGATAAACAAAAAGAGCTGGAAGAAATTTCCTCTGCCAGCGCCAAAGTTAAAGAATTAAATAAGAAACAACAAAAGAAAGTTGAAGATCTGAAATCCGAAATAGCTAGTTTAGAATCACAAATACAAGCCAAGGTTTCAAAGAGGCAGGAAAATAACAAAGTTATAACCTTGCCCAATTTTGATAATCTGATGAATCTTCAGAATAACGTTATTCTTTGTATTGAATCCGGCAAAGCTCCCTTAAAAGTGCAAATCGGACAATACGGAGAAAAAGCTATTTTTAGAATAAAACCCTATAAATCCAAAAGGTTCTGCGTTGTGATTGATGATAAAACGAGAAAAGAAGGATTCTGTATCCTTAATAATAACGACTTGATGTATCAAGCAGAGACGCGCGGCGGTAGAAAGATGGATGGTATATTAAAAGGTAGGGCCCAATTCAAACAAACAACCGCGCAGATATCTACTGCTTTTGCAGGAATGGCCGCAGTAGCAGCAACTGCAGCGGCTTTTTCTAATGGTAACAACAGCAACGCTGCCCTTATTGTTGCAGGTGGTTTTTTACTTGCTAGTCTTATGGTGGGTGCGGCAAGCGCTGCGGCAAATCCGGCTGCGGACGCCCGGCACTGGAGTTATCTGCCAGCGGAAATACAGCTCGTTCCAATGAGAATGTCTCCCGGAAAGCATCACATAGTAATATTGCCGTTTGATGAAAGCGGAAAACCGCTTGATAACCAGAAGTTAGAAAGCGATATCGAAGTTAAAGATAATGGAACAACCGTAGCCTTTAAACGCGTATTTGAAAGAATTTAAATGAAAAATAAACTACTTAGTATTTTGCTGTTTTGTTGCGCAATAATACTTTCAGGTTGTGCCAATCCCTATGTATTAAGGCGGCAAGACAAGAGTCTTATGCTTTCTCCGGATCAAGGAGTAGTTTTGTTTACGGCGCAGGTGGCCCAGGGAAACTATAGGCCAGTTCAATATACCGTACAAGAGGTTAATCAGTATAAATTTTACGCAAACCTTAACAAATACATGATCCCGTGTTTTCCGGAGAATTATACTACCGGAAATATTCTTATATTTGGTCTTAAACTCCCTAAAGGCATATACAAACTGGATACTTTTTCAGGGATACTCGGCGGATTCTTCGGATACCAGCATATGCTTGCGGCAGGTAATTTATTTGATGTAACTCCCGGAAAAATTACTTATGCCGGAAGGCTTATTTTTAATTGGAATTCTTACGCTTTTAGTCAGTTAAATTCCGTTAAGAACGAATTTGAAGCAGATAAAGAATTGGCAAAAAGGTCATTCCCTGTATTGAGGGATAAAGAAATATCTCAAGATTTGTCTTATTAAAAAGGAGAGGAATATGAATAAAAGATTTTTGTTATTTCTGTTTCCGCTGTTTTTGGTCGGATGCGCGACAATGTCAACCGAGACATCGCATACAAGGGTAATACTGCCCGACGAAGATGATAATCTCGGGGGTACAGGCATTGAATCTACCGACATACGCACAGTCGCCAGAAAAATGGCAGTTTCCATACTTGAGGTACCGGAGATAGCTAAAGCCCAGCAGGCACCTAAGGTTGCGTTGTTGCCGGTAAAGAATTCCACGCGTTTCCTGATCGACAAGGATATGTTTACCAAAAAAATCCGTATTCAACTTAATGAGAATGCTCAGGGTAAAATTCGTTTTCTTGCACGTGATAGAATAGAGGACGTAATTAAGGAAAGGGAGCGTAAAAGAGAAAACCTGGTTACTGCGAGTAAAGATGCTGATATGCTAGGAGTAGATTTTTACCTTACCGGAGAACTTATGGGATTGAGCAAAGCTGTAAAAGGTGACAGGTCTGATTATGTTTCGATGTCTTTTCAGCTGCTTGATGCGGAGACCAGTGAGATAATTTGGGAAAGTGAATATGAGGTTAAAAGGGTGGGAGAAGCAGGGGTGGTTTATCAATAAAAGGAGCTGGCTATGGTAAAATACATTATTTCAATATTTTTGTTTGGTTTGTTGGTTGCCGGTTGCGCACCACATAGAGGCGAAAAGCCTTTTTGGCACCACGACTATACCGAAAACACTGAGACTCTTATTATGTTAGACAGTGGATTAGCAAGCAGGTTGCGCTTAGTGGATGATACTACAGAGAGAACTCCGGATTCCCGCTTGATCGTCAAAGCAAAACTTATGAATAGGCTTGAAAAAACCCTAAGAGTACAAGTGCAGACTGTATTTAAAGATGCTAAGGGATTTGCAACCGGAGATGAAACGAATTGGGAGTTGCTCATTATACCGGCTAAAGCGTATTATTATTATGAAACCAAAGCAATGAATACCAAGGCTGCCGGGTATGTGATCCGTTGCCGCTATGCTAAATAAGGGGTGTGATATGAAGCGAATATTTATTAGTTTTATCTGTTGCTTATTCTCTTTTTGCGTTTTATCTTTTGCCGAAGAATCTTCCGAAAAGACCTTTAACTATGATCAAAAAATGTTAAATCGAGAGATCAAAAAAGACTTGAAGGTTAAGGTAGCTATATATGTTCCTGAAAAAGCCATTCAAGTCGTAGGGAGTCCATTTAATCCCGCAGAAAGTAAGGTAAAAGAAGGGGACAAGAAAATCGATGTGAAGTTAACCATAACTGATGGCGAAGAAATGATAAAAAGACAGAAAGACGAAAAACTCTTAACCGGGCTCTTGACCGATAAACTTAGCTCAACGGATAAGTTTATTATAGTAGAAAGAAAGGATATAAACGCGTTCTTACGTGAGATAGACTTTGAAAAATCAAAGTGGGTTGCTCCGGAAAGCGCAGCTAAGTTAGGTAATATCTATGGAGTAAAGTATATTATTATCTGCGAGCTATTAAAGAATCAATGGACAGGTATAGTTTCTGAAGAAACCTATACAGTGACTCTTAGAATGACCGAAGTAGAAACAGGCAAAGTTGTCGCCTCGGGTACTGGGAAAGGATTTCCTATTGATGAAGCAATATCTATGGCAGTTTTTGCTCTTAACGAGAAAGTCAATAGCCAGCCATGGAGTTGCAGGATCGTTAAAATTGAGGGAGACTTAGTATATTTAAACGCCGGTTTTGAAGAAGGCCTTGAGAAAAGAATGGTATTTGGTGTATATAAACTAAAAAGCAATATTGTTGATCCTGTAACCAACAAGACGCTTGGCGAAGAGAAGGAGAAGGTCGGAAAAATAAGAATAACTGAGATCGTTAATAATGATTTAGCTAAGGCGGAGGTAATAGAGAAAACCGAGCCTTTAAAGGTTGATTTTATAGTCCAGGCAAAAGCGAGTACTACGCAGGAAAAGAGTGAATTCAAACAGTGGAATAAAATATCCGAAGAAGGAAAAGACGAATCCAAGACCTGGAAAAAGATCTCTGACGAACCAGTAAAATAATTTAATTAAATAGCAGGGGAGAGGCAGGGGAATATGGCCTCTCCCTTTTATTTTTTATCTATTTTTATGATTCTACATATTGATATGGATGCTTTTTTTGCCTCAATTGAGCAGGCGATCAATCCGCGCCTAAAAGGCAAACCATTGATCATCGGTTCGCGCGGAAACAGGATGCGCACCGTGGTCTGCGCGGCAAGTTATGAGGCCAAAGCCCTGGGGA
>JAQTUY010000093.1 GCA_028707105.1 Candidatus Omnitrophota bacterium
ATCTTAGGCAAAGAAAAGGGGCCATAATGGCGACAAAGGTGAGATTTGTCAATTATCCCAGGCAATATCAACAGCTTAAAGAAGAGTTTAACGCTGTTTTTGAAGAAATAATGTCCGGCGGAGATTTCATCCTCAGAAGGCACCTGGAAGAATTTGAAAAGAGGATCGCGGAGTATGTAGGGACGAAATACGCCATCGGCGTGAATACCGGGACCGATGCTTTGTATTTATCCTGCAGGGCGCTGGATTTTAAGCCCGGAGATGAAGTAATCACTGTTGCCCATACCTTTGTGGCGACAGTCGGAGCGATCGTGCAATGCGGAGCCACCCCGGTCCTGGCAGATATAAAGGATGATTTCAATATCGACGCGGATAAGATAGAGCCCCTGATCACCTCCAAGACCAAGGGGATAATCCCGGTGCACCTTAACGGTCATGCCTGCGATATGGATAAGATCCTGGCCCTGGCCCGCAAATATAACCTGCGCGTCCTGGAAGACGCCGCCCAGGCGCTGGGAGCCCGGTTTAAAGACAGAAAATGCGCTTCTTTCGGCGACGCGGGAATATTCAGCTTCTACCCGGCCAAGATGCTGGGGACCGCCGGTGACGGAGGGATGGTCTGCACTAACGACGCGGCCCTGGCGCGCAAATTAAAAGCCTTCAGGGATAACGGCAGGGTCGATTCCGTGGAAGTGATCGAATGTTTCGGCTGGTGCAGCAGGCTGGATAACCTTCATGCCGCTATATTAAACATGAAATTCAATTATTTTGATAAGTGGGTGGATAGGAGGCGGCAGATCGCTTCTATCTACGATAAAGAACTCTCCGGTGTCGGGGATATCCTTATTCACCCAAGATCAGGCGGCGATTTCTTTGACGTATACCAGAATTACGTGATTAGGAGCCGGGAAAGGGACAAGCTGGTCAGGCACCTGCGGGATTCAGGGATCGAAGTCCTGATATCCTGGCCGCGCCCGCTGCATAAACAAACGGCCCTGGGCTTAAGCCGCTTTAAGCTTCCGGTGACTGAAAAGATCTCAAACGAGATACTATCTTTACCCATGTACCCCGAGATAACCGATGAAGAAACAAAGATCGTCATCGATACTATCAAATCATTCTTTTAGGAGATAAAATTGGATAACGCCGGATTTTCCGCAGTATCGGAAATAACAGGATATAAAGTAACCGCAGAACAGATCCAGCGGATGTATACCCGCTACCGCTTTGCCGGACAATTTGTTGACGGCAAGGATGTCCTGGAAGCGGCCTGCGGCTCAGGCCAGGGCCTGGGATACCTGGCTGAGAAAGCGAAGAAGGTCATTGGCGTAGACATAGACGAGAAAATACTCGCCAAAGCCAAAGAACATTACCGGGAAAGCAAGAACATCAGGCTTGAACTGATGGACGTCCAGAAGCTGCCCTTCACGGACAGCAGTTTTGACGTAATAATCCTGTATGAAGCGATATATTACCTGCCCGAACCGGCTGAATTCATAAAAAAGGCTTACCGGCTGCTGCGCAGGAACGGTCAACTCCTGATATGTACAGCGAATAAGGAGTTGCCCGATTTTAATCCCAGCCCCCATAGCCATAAATATTTTTCCGCGAGTGAGCTATTTGAGCTCATAAAAAAACACGGGTATGAAAAGGTGGAGCTTTTCGGCGATTGCCGGATAAAAACAGGCAGCCCCAAAGCAATGCTTACTTCAATGATAAAAAAAATAGCGGTAAAATTCAACCTGATACCCAAAACAATGAAAGGCAAGGAGCTTTTTAAAAAGATCTTTTACGGGGAATTAGTCCCCTTGCCTGCGGAGATCCGGGATAACCTGGCGCAATATATTCCTCCGGAGCCGATCGCGCAGGATTCTCCCAACCGCAGGCACAAAGTTATCTTCGCCGTAGGGTACAAATAGATGACCATCAAAGACCATATCCATACCTATAGAAGGCCGCTGATCGTACTGGTTCACCTTATCTTTATCAGTATCTCCTACATTTTAGCTTTTTACCTGCGCTTTGAGCTTACCCTGCCCAAAGAATACGAAATAGTAATCATCAAGAACCTGCCGGTGCTGCTCCTCATAAAAATGACGGTATTTTATTATTTGGGCCTGTTCCAGGGATTATGGCGGTATGTAAGCATAGAGGACCTCTGGCAGATATTAAAAGCCAACGCCATAGCCACCATCCTTTTCATACCCGGAGTGATATTCACCACCGGATTACTGCGCTATCCGCGTTCCGTATTTATTCTGGACTTTATAATCTGCACCTCTTTAGTCGGAGGAGTACGGTTCATGACGCGGTTATTACGCGAGAACCTGAAAAGGGACATCCGCCAAAAAGTAAAAAAAGCCCTGATCGTGGGGGCGGGAGAAGCGGGGATCCTGATGTTGAAAGAATACCGCAAAAATCCGGGCATGGGCATTGAAGTCGTCGGCTTTATCGATGATGACGCGCAAAAAAGGAATCTTAAGATAAACGGCCTGCCCATATTCGGCGGCGCTAAAAATATCCCCTCCATTGTCGAAAAGTACGGCGTCAGCGAAATAATCCTGGCTATTCCCTCGGCCAGCGGGGAAGAAAAACGCAGGATCCTTTCCTGCTGCCAGATACCGGATGTGCGGATAAAAATAATCCCGGGCATCTACAAGCTTTTAAGCGGCGAAATAGAAGCTAAGACCAGAGAGGTCAAGCCCGAAGATCTGCTGGGCAGGGAAACCGTAAACATCAACAAAGAAGAAGTCGGCTCGTACTTAAATGGCAAACGCGTCCTGATCACGGGAGCGGGGGGTACCATCGGTTCGGAGCTTTGCCGCCAGATAGCTAATTTTTCCCCTCAGGAAATAATACTCCTGGACCATAACGAGAACGGAGTATATTTCCTGATCGTGGAACTTAAGAACAGGTATCCCAAGATCAGCTATAGGACCATCATCGGGGACATCAAAGATATCGGCCTGCTCCAGCAGGTCTTTTCCCGATACAAACCCCAGACCGTATTCCACGCCGCGGCGCACAAACACGTGCCGCTGATGGAAGAAAATATCGAGGCGGCAGTCAAGAATAATGTCATCGGCAGCCGCAACCTGATATACGCCGCCAAGCATTATACCGTGGAAAGGTTCGTCCTGATCTCCACCGATAAAGCGGTAAACCCTACCAGCGTAATGGGCACTACTAAAAGGATCGCCGAGATGATCCTTCAGGCCAAGGGCGCTAACGGCAAGACTAAGTTCATGGCTGTGCGTTTCGGCAACGTCATCGGTTCGGACGGCAGCGTAGTCCCGCTTTTTAAAAAACAGATCGAAGAAGGCGGACCGGTCACGATAACCGACCCACAAACACGCCGGTATTTTATGAGCGTAAGCGAAGCCGTCCAGCTCGTGCTCCAGGCCGGGGCGATCGGTAAAGGCGGAGAAATATTCATCCTGGATATGGGTGAACAGATCAAGATCCTGGACCTGGCCACTCAACTTATCAGCCTTTCGGGGCTTGTGCCCAATAAGGACATCCCGATAAAATTTATCGGCTTAAGGCCCGGCGAGAAATTATTCGAAGAGACCCTCCTGGATATCGAAAAAGACAAAGCTACCAAATATAACAAGATCTTTATCGCCCAGCCGGATAATTTCAACCCGGTCAAACTGCGCAAAGAGATAAAAAAATTGGAAAAACTCGCTAATGCCATGCAGGAAGATAAGCTTATTGAAGAGATAAAAAAGATAGTCCCGGAATACAAGCCGATCCGTACCTCTGCCAACCATGAAAAAACAAAAAATTGAGAAGATCGCGGATATAGTAATGGAGTATTCCCTTTACGGAATGCTCTTCTTTATCCCCATATCCATCGCGGCTATCGAAGCCATGGCCGGGATATGTTTCACCGCCTTTATCGTTAAAAAAATAGTAAACCCTGATTTTTCCTTTCTAAAAAACAAAATTTACCTGATCCTCCTGGCTTTTTTTATATTTAACGCGCTCTCGTTATTTAACAGCGGGCCTTACCTGGCCAAAAGCTTAAAAGCCCTGTTTTTTAAATGGTTTGAATTCCTGCTTATATTCATGCTGGCCGCGGAAGGCCTGAATAACCGCATCCGCCTGCGCAACTTTATCATCGTGGCGGTATTCTCCGCCGGGCTTATATCTTTTGACGGGATATTCCAAAAAATATCCGGAACGGACTTCATCCGCGGCAATCTGCTCTCGGCCACCGGGTTTATCACGGCGTCTTTTAAGAACCAGAACAGCTTCTCCGCTTATTTGATCATCGCCACCTTACTGGCCATATCTTTGTTCATGGTCAGCCACCTTAAGATCGCCCATAAAACAGCTTTATTTATCTTAGCCTTACTTTGCGGGACATGCCTGTTATTGACCCAGTCCCGCGGCGCGATGCTGGGATTCTTCGCAGGGTTGATCCTATTTTCACTGCTTTCAGGTAATTACCGGATCATCTTAGTCTGCCTGCTTGTATTCAGCGTAGCGCTGCTGGTGCTGCCGGCTTATCAAAAAAAAGTCATAAATACTATCTTTTATCATGACAGCGGAGACCGACTCGCGCTCATACAAACAACCTGGTCAATGATCAAAGACAGGCCATTTTTAGGAATGGGCCTGGGGACCTATATGGATCACTTTAATAAATACTCCTCTATGAAAGATGTTACCTACTATGCCCATAATTCTATTATGCAAATGTGGGCGGAAGCAGGCATATTTACTCTGTTGAGCTTTTTGACATTTCTAGGTTTGCTGTTTACGAAAGCAATCAAGGCGTTTAAACGTAATAAAGACCTGGCTATGCTGGGCATACTTTGCGGGCTGTCCGCTTTCATTATACATGGCTTTTTTGATAACCATCTTTACGCCCTGCAATTGAGAGCCTTGTTCTGGCTTATGTCCGGAGCGCTTATGGCGATGATCAGAGCGCCATTCATTAAAATCGAGGGGAAGGAATAACGATGCAAAACTCGCCAAAGAAGAAACTGGTCCTGGGGGCGGTCAACTGCCACGACTTGGATGCCGTTAAGGTAGATATAGACGCAGCCTATAACCCCGACGTTATCCATGACCTTAACCAGGTCCCCTGGCCGTTTGAAGACAGCCAATTCTCTGAAGTCATCTGCCACCATATCATCGAGCATCTAAACGAACTGCCTCCGGTAATGCGTGAACTGCACAGGGTTTGCAGCGGCAGCGGAAAGATCTACATCGAAGTACCGCATTATTCATCTTGTTTTGCCAATGCCCCGGAGCACAAGATGCATTTTTCCTACTTTTCCCTGGATTCATACACAGCCGAAGCGGAGAAAAGCTGGATGGTGGTAGAAAAGAAATTCCGCCTGCTCAATAAGCGCATAACCTTTCACCGCGCCTATCGCCGCTATCAACTGCACCGCCTGATCAACAGGTTTCCGCGCAGTTATGAGCGCTTCTGGGCATACATCTTACCCGCTGAAAATATAGTTTTCGAACTGCAACCGATAAAAAAATAAGCCTTTTAGGAGGAAGTAATGCCAAGTAAAGCAGCCGTTAGCGTGGTCATAATAGCCAAAAATGAAGAAAAGAATATCGCCGAATGCCTGGAAAGCGTGCGCGGCTGGGCGGATGAAATAATAGTAGTGGATGACGAAAGCGCGGACAATACGCGCCAGGTCAGTTCTAAATTCACCGATAAAGTCCTGGCCAAGAAAATGGAAGTCGAAGGGACCCACCGCAACTGGGCTTACGCGCAGGCAAAGAACACCTGGGTCTTGAGCCTGGATGCCGACGAACAGGTAAGCGCTGAACTGAAAGAGGAAATAAGCGGCATCCTGAACAATACCGGCGTCAAATACGCCGCGTTCTCCATCCCTTTGCGTAATTTTATCGGGAACTATTGGGTCAGATATGGCGGCTGGTATCCGGCCGGAAAGGTCAGGCTGTTTCGAAAAGATAAATTTAAATATGAAGACGTAAAAGTCCACCCCAGGGTCTTTATTGACGGGGAATGCGGCCATCTTACCAAAGACATCGTCCACAAAGGCTATCCGGATTTCGCGCATTTCCTGGACAGCATCAACCGCCAGACCACCTGGGAGGCGGAAAAATGGGTCTCAACCGGACGCCGGATGAGCAGGGGCAGGATCACCTGGAGGGCGATAGACCGGTTCTTCCGCCGCTTCATCGGCAAGAAAGGCTACAAAGACGGCTTTATCGGATTCATGATCGCCTATTTTGACAGCTTTTACCAGGTCCTAAGCTACGCCAAATACTGGGAACTGCGCAAGAAAAATCCTTAAATGAAATATCAAAAGATCCTCATCGTTAACCCGTTCGGTATCGGGGACGTCTTATTCAGCACCCCGCTGATCAGCCTGCTGAAGGAAGAGATCCCGGATTCCTTAGTTTCCTACTGGTGCAATGAAAGGACC
>JAQTUY010000094.1:0-5122 GCA_028707105.1 Candidatus Omnitrophota bacterium
GGAACAAGGTATTCAATAACCTTACTCTCAGGCATCGTTATTGCCAGGCAGCAAGGTCTTTTTTAAATAAAGAGGATTTTATTGAATGTGAAACACCCATACTTACTAAATCCACTCCTGAAGGAGCACGCGATTACCTGGTGCCTTCGCGCCTTAATCCGGGCCAGTTCTACGCTTTGCCGCAGTCTCCGCAGCTGTTCAAGCAGATACTTATGGTCTCCGGTATTGAGCGTTATTACCAGATAGCCAAGTGTTTCCGCGATGAAGACTTGAGGGCTGACCGTCAGCCTGAATTCACCCAGCTTGACCTGGAAATGTCTTTTGTCGATGAGGAGGATATTTTTTCGTTAAGCGAGCGCCTGATGCAGGCAATATTCAAGGAAGCGGCGGGCGTCGATCTTAAGATACCTTTCCCGCGCATAACTTACGCGCAAGCCCAGGAGAAATACGGTTGTGATAAGCCGGATCTGAGGCCCGAAACCAAAGAAGAATACGCTTTTTTATGGGTGGTTGACTTTCCGCTTTTTAAATATAATGATGAGGAGAAGCGCTGGGAAAGCGAGCATCATCCGTTTACTTCGCCCGCGGTTTCGGATATAGATATTTTAGAGAGCTCTCCCGATAAGGTAAAATCCCGTTCTTATGACCTGGTTCTAAACGGCAAGGAACTGGCTTCGGGTTCGATAAGGATACACCGTCCGGACCTGCAGGAGAGGATATTCAACATTATCGGTATCGGGAAGGAAGAAGCTCAAAGCAGGTTTGGGTTCCTCCTGGAGGCGTTCAGGTTCGGGGCTCCTCCGCACGGAGGCATAGCTTTTGGAATAGACAGGATGTTGGCCACCATCGCTAAAGAGGAAAGTATAAGGGAAGTAATAACTTTCCCCAAGACGCAGAAAGGATCCTGCCCGTTGACCAGCGCTCCCTCGAGCGTGGATGAAAAACAGTTAAAGGAACTGGGTATCGGTATAACGCAGTCAGATAAGGAGAAGAAAGCATGAAATACAGGGATATAGTTTTGGCGGTGGGCCTTACGGCTTTTGTTTTTAGTATCAGCGGTTGCGTGGTCAGGACTTATTCCGTGAAGAAAGACAGGGTGGACCAGGAATTATCCGGTAACAGCGGTTATCTGCAGGGAAGTAAGCCGGCGGGACAGGAAAAAGAGCGGCCCTCTCAGCGTAAGGTGTACGTCGCGGAGGTTGAGATAGGAAGCAGCGCCAAGGTAACAAAGAAGGATCCGGCGCCGCGGGCAAGCGATACCCAGGTCACCGGGAACAGGGGTTACATTGAAGAAGCTGTCCCTCAGCAGGTTGCCATGGACATTCAGGAAGAGGCTGCGGTAAAGACCGAAAAATATACCGTGCAGAAGAATGATACGCTTCAGAAAATATCCCAGAAATTATACGGGACTACCAGGCATTGGTATAAGATCTACCAGGCCAATAAGGATACCTTAAAGGGCCCGGATAAGATCTATCCCGGGCAGGTCATCAACGTCCCGGTCCTTGAAAAAGAGCCCCTGAAAGAGCCGAAAGAGAATTTAAAATAAATGAGGACATAACTTATGGAGGACTAGCGAACATAAGTTATATGTCCGAATTTATCCCGCCGTAGGCGGGATTACATCATATATTGGAAAAAACGATAGAGCTGCAGAATATCAAGGAAGCGCAGGCGCTTTTCGGGCAGGCGGATGAGAATCTGAAGGCTGTTGAGGATGAATTCGAGGTCAAGATATTCAGCCGCAACAGCCGCCTGATATTAAAAGGGCCGGCCGGCGGCATAAAAAAAGCCGAGCAGCTGCTGGAATATCTTCTTGAAGCCATACGCGGCGGACAGGATGAAATAGGCAGGAAGGATCTCTATTATATTATGAGAGGTTTCAAGTCGGAAGAATCCGATAATAAAAGTCCCCATCACAGCGCCCATCAGCATTACGCCATATCTAAACAGATCGGTCCTAAAACCAAGGGCCAGAGGGAGTACGTAGAGGCGATCCGGGAATATGATATCGTTTTCGGCATCGGACCCGCCGGCACAGGTAAGACCTACCTGGCTATGGCCATGGCTGTTGAGGCATTAAAGAACTCCGAAGTGCGCCGTCTCATCCTTACCCGTCCGGCGATCGAAGCGGGCGAATCTTTGGGATTTTTGCCCGGCGATATGTACGATAAGGTCTCTCCTTATTTGCGTCCGCTCTATGATGCCTTATATGACATGATGGAAGGGGAGCGCATCGAGAAATACCTGGAGGTGGGCACTATCGAAGTGGCGCCTCTGGCGTATATGAGAGGCAGGACATTAAACGACGCTTTTATTATCCTGGATGAAGCCCAGAATTGTACCGCCGAGCAGATGAAGATGTTCCTTACCCGGCTGGGATTTGACTCCAAAGTCGTTATCACCGGGGATATTACCCAGAGCGACCTTCCTGGAGGAAGGCCGATCGGCCTGCTTCAGGCCCAGGAAGTCTTAAAGGATATTGACGGGATAAAATTCGCTTATTTTACCGGTTCCGATGTGGTGCGGCATGAGCTGGTCCAAAGGATCATTGAAGCGTATGATAAAACAGGAAATAGTAAATAAAATATTACATATTCTTTTAGCGGTATCGCTGGTTTTTGCAGCGCGCCTCTTTAATGTCAACGGCCCGCTTCTGGCGATATTGCTGCTGGCGCTCTTTATGTACCTGAAGACCCAGGAGAAACTGCGGGTATATAAAAAGTACAATGTGTTAAGCCTGGGATTCCTTTTTGTCATATTTATGGGCGTTGCCGATTTTATCGGGGCCCAGAACCTGCCGGTTTTCTTCATTCCCTTTTCCGTGATCCCGATGTTGACGGCAATGCTGCTTGGGGAACTGGAGTTGTCGCTTCTTCTGACTGTGGCTTCAAGCGCTGTCCTGGGTTTTGAGCTTCATGGCCAGCAGTCATTCCCCGCGATCATGATGCTGATCAGCGGCATTACCTCTAGTATCCTTGTTCTGCAGGTTAGGCGCAGGTCGCAGATCATACGCGCGGGCTTGATCGTCGGCGCGGTACAGATGGCCTGCCTGATGTTTATCGAGCTTTTCAGGATAGACTTCATCAAGTACTACTTGGTGTTTTTAGCTAACGGCATCCTTTGCAGCGTGGTCGTAGCGGGGTTGCTGCCTGTTTTTGAATATATGTTCGGAGTGGTCACTAATATCAGCCTGCTTGAGCTTTCGGACTTCAACCATCCTATATTGCGCAGCATGATCCTGAAAGCCCCCGGAACGTATCATCACAGCCTGGTTGTGGGTAACCTCTCTGAAGCCGCGGCCGAGGCGATCGGAGCCAATGCCCTTTTGGCCAGGATCGGCTCGTATTATCATGACATAGGCAAGATACAGAAGGCCGAGTATTTCAGCGAAAATCAGATGCCGATGTCAAGCAAGCATGATGAACTGGCGCCTTCGATGAGCAAGCTGGTCATAACCAGCCACGTCAAAGACGGCGTGGAACTGGCCAGGAAATACAGGTTGAATGACAAGATAATAGATTTCATTACCGAGCACCACGGCACAAGCCTGGTCTATTATTTTTACCGCCGCGCCCTGGAGAACTCGGAAAATGTCCCGGAGGAAGAGGGCTTTCGTTATTCCGGACCTAAGCCGCACAGTAAGGAAACCGCGATAGTTCTGCTGGCGGATTCCGTTGAGGCTGCTTCGCGCACGCTAAAAGACCCCTCTCCGGCCAGGATGGAGGAATTGGTCCATAAGATAATCAACAACAAATTCATCGATATGCAGCTGGATGAATGCGACCTTACCCTCAGGGACCTGGAGAACATAGCTGAAGTCTTTATCAGGATATTAAGCGGCATATACCATACGCGCGTGACCTACCCCGAGAAGGATAGTGAGCCCCGATAGAGTATTAACAATAGAAAACCTTCAAAATAAAGCTCCTGTCAATAGATCTAAGATCTCCAAGGTTATTTTTTCGACCCTGCGGCGCTTAAGGATAAAGAAAAACGTCCGGATAGGCGTATATTTTATCGGAGACGGGAAGATCAAGGCTCTTAACCGCAAGTATTTAAAGCATAACCGGGCAACCGACGTCATTTGTTTTGATCTAAGCATAAACAAAAAAGAGACTCTGGCGGATATATTCATTTCAGCGGATACCGCCGTTTCCAACGCTAAAAAGTTCAATACCACGCCCGGTTATGAGCTCTGCCTATACGCGGCGCACGGCGTCCTGCACCTTTTTGGTTTCGATGATACGACCAGAAGTAAACGGCGCCTGATGCGCCGCAAGGAAAAAGAAATAATGACGAGGTTCTTTATTAACCCCCAAGAAGCATCAATTTAGACCCCTAAACCTATGGCCATATGCAAAACCCAAGCCCTGACTTTAAGGACCTTTGACTTTCGTGAAACCAGCCTGATCGCGAACTTTTATACCCGTGATTTTGGGAAGGTCAGCGGCCTGCTTAAAGGGATCAGGACCGATCCGCGTAAGTTTGCCAGCACCCTGGAGCCGTTTTCCAGCAATGAAATAATATTTTACCGCAAGAGGAACGACACCCTGCACCTGGTAAGCCAGTGCGACCTAAGCGACAATTTCATCCAGCTTCGCGGCAGCATCGAAAAAGTCACCCTGGCCAGCCTGATGATGGAGCTGGTGGATGCTCTTGTGCCGGTGGAGGACGCCAATACCGATATCTTTGACCTGGCAATGAATTGCTTAAAGGCGATGTGCAATACCTTTGACGTGGATAAGATCGCCACTATTTTCAAGATCAAGATCCTGGCGCTTTCGGGATTTAAACCGCATTTTGATTCCTGTATTTCCTGCGGCGGGAAAGTGCTCGGGGAGGCGAAATTCAGCATTTCCCTGGGGGGGCTTATTTGCGCGGGATGTTTTAAAAAAGACCTTAAGGCCCGCCAGATTTTTCGCGGGACAACCGCCACCATCCTGCACATAGAGAGGAATGATATTCCTAATAATATGCGCCTGGGGATCAACCCGCAGATCAACCGCGAGCTAAGCGGTATACTCCGGGCTTTTTTTGATTTTCACATTGAGAAACGCCTGAAATCCCAGGCGGTCTGGGATAATCTTAAAGATGCGGATAAATTGATCAAATCAGGAGC
>JAQTUY010000094.1:5222-6375 GCA_028707105.1 Candidatus Omnitrophota bacterium
AATGAAAATAGTAATTGTCGGCCCCGGAGCTATGGGTTGTTTATTTGCGGCTTTTTTATCCAGATCCAAGGCGGAGGTATGGGTATTAGACAGGAATAAAGAAAGGGCCAAGATCATAGAAGAGCAGGGTATAACCGTTGAGGGCGCCTCAGGCAGCTGGCAGGCAAAATTAAGGGCCGGTTCTCAAGGCAGTGAGATAGGGAAAGCGGATGTCATTATCATCTGCGTTAAGTCTTATGACACCAAGGAAGCCATAGAGTCGGCAAAAGCCCTGATCGATGAAAACTCCATTGTCATTACCCTGCAGAACGGTATAGGCAATATCGAGGTCTTAAGCGAGGTCGTGGGCGCTGAAAGGGTTATCGGCGGGGTGACTAATCAGGGGAGTACCTTGTTAGGCCCGGCTCGTATCAGGCACGCGGGCAAGGGGGAGACCGTGCTGGGGAGGATCGATGGCAAGCTCCCGGTTGAACTGCGCGAGGTCAGGGAAGTATTCAATAAATGCGGGCTCCAGACCCGTATTTCACGCGATATCAAAGGCCTGTTATGGTCCAAGCTTATAATTAACGTCGGTATAAACGCCCTTACCTGTATTACGGGGTTAAATAACGGGCGGCTGGTTGAATTTGAGGCTACCCGCCAGATCCTAAGGGACGCGGTCACCGAAGCGGTCAAGGTGGTAAAAAAGAAAAGGATAAAGCTGATCTATGATGATCCTCTGGCAAAGGTCGAGGCGGTATGCGAGGCCACATCCGCTAATGTCTCTTCAATGCTGGCGGATGTAATGAGCAAAAGGCGCACGGAAATAGATTTTATCAACGGCGTGATCGTGCGCCAGGGCATGAGCATGGGGATACCGACGCCTGTCAATTGGGTGCTTACAAATTTAGTCAAGACTATTGAAGGCACATATAAAACAAGGGTAAGTTAAGCGGCAGTTTGCATAAAAAAATGGAAAACTCCACGGTAGCAGGTTTATTCCGCGATATCGCCCAGATCCTCCAGATTAAGGGAGAGAATACTTTCCGTATCCGCGCTTACGAAAGGGCGGCGCAGAACATCGAGGCTTTTAGCGAGGATGTCAAAAAACTTGCCGAAGAGGGCAGGCTTAAGGAAATACCCGGCATCGGAGGCGACCTTGCCGACAAGATAA
>JAQTUY010000095.1 GCA_028707105.1 Candidatus Omnitrophota bacterium
CGCCGGCCGCCTCTGCCACCCGTTCATCATCGCAGGCGATGATCAGGTCATCAAGAAGCAAGGACTGCTTAGCCCGCTCCCAGACATGTTGTATCATAGGCTTTCCGGAAATGTCCGCCAGGACCTTGCCTTCAAACCTCACTGATGAATATCTTGCCGGGATGACCCCTATTACGTTCATAAGACCTCGCTTCCTTAAAGCTCCTCTATCCTGCTCAATAATTCTTTCCTGGTAGCAACAGCTGTACCGACCTTTCCTACGACTATGCCGGCGGCGATATTGGCTAATCCGGCAGCTTCGATCTTGCTGGCTCCGCAGGCAAGAGCGAGAGTAAAAACAGCTATTACGGTATCTCCCGCGCCCGAAACGTCAAATACCTCCTGGGCTTGCGTTGCTATATTAGTAATGCTGCCGCCGTCAAAAAGCTTCATCCCGTTCTCTCCAAGGGTTATTAAAAGAGAATCCAGGCTCAAAAACTTGACTAATTCATTCCCCGCCCTGTTCAAATCTTCATCGCACGTCAGCTTATCGGTATTTACCTTGAAACTATTGGTCATATCATTGATCTTCAGGTTCCTTACCGCGTTCTCGGCTTCCCTGCGGTTGGGCGTAATGCAGGTTACCCCGCCGTAATACCGGAAATTCTCCTCCTTGGGATCAACGGTAATGATCTTGCCCTTGGATCTAGCCAGCGCGATGATCATTTCAGTCAACTTGGGATTTACGACGCCCTTGCCGTAATCCTCGATTATCAAGGCGTCGACCTTATTTATATTCCTGCTGATAAAATTGTAGATCTTCTTATTTAATGATCCGGCCAGATGATGGGTATCTTCCCAATCTACCCTGATGACCTGCTGATGGCCGGCTATGATCCGGGTCTTGACCGTAGTATGCCTCTCATCGAAAAACACGCCGCCGCACTCAATATTCTCTTTCTTTAATCCGTTTAACAAGACCTGCGTATTTTTATCATCCCGCCGCCCGACCACGCCGCTGATAGAAGCGCTTCCGTCGAGGCTGGAGATATTATGCGCCACATTCGCCACTCCGCCCGGAACATAAGAACGCCTCTTGGCCCATATTACAGGTACCGGGGCTTCGGGAGATATCCTCTCCACGTCTCCCCAGATATATTCATCAAGGATAAGATCCCCTAAAACCATCACCCTGGCCTTAGAAAACCTGCCGATTATCTTTTTAAGGTTTTTCATCTTTTTAATTCCTCGACTACCGCCTGCGCCAGGAGAGGCAGCATTATCTCGTGGTGGCCGATAATATAATACCCCCGGCCCGAAGACAAGACCGGCCGGCGTACGATATTCTCCGCAGGGCGGTAATGATAATTCATGTCAAAATTCGCCGTGGTAAAATTCCTTACCTTAAACCCCAGGTTACGGGCAAGGTTGAGCGCTTTTAAAAAAACCTCCGGCAGGATGACCGCCGAACCGAAATTCAGGACCACTCCGCCTTCTAACCCGGATATCTCCTCGGCCAGGATGTAAAAATCACGCAAAGAACCTTCCCCGGTCAGCGCGCCGTCAAAAGAAGGATGCTGATGGATGATATCCGTCCCGATAGCGACATGGCAGGTAACCGGTACTTTATATTTATAGGCATTGCCCAGCAGGCTTAAACGGCCGTAGGGCAGTTTAGAATTGGCTATCTTCCTTGCTAAAGATTCAGCGCATCCCCTGCCGGCGGAAACTCCCTGCCGGATCGCCTCATTTATGAAATCCGCGGTTTCCCTGCCCATCCCGAACTCGCCTTTTTCCAGACTCTTAGCTACGTCCTCTGAAGTTTTTCCCTGGTAAGCGACTTCAAAATCATGTATCAGGCAGGCGCCGTTTACGGCAATACAGGTGATGACCTTCTTCTTGATCAATTCTATGATGACCGGATTTAAACCGCATTTTATGACATGCGCTCCCATCATCAGAATGACCGGCTTTTTAGCGCGGCGCGCCCTGGCAATAGCCGTGACCACTCCGCGCAGGTCGTTTCCTTTCAATATCCGGGGAAGCGACTTATAAAAAGTATTGAAACTTGAGCTCTTGGAGGGAGGCTTGGCAAAATCACCAATATTGACCTTGCTGGCCCTTTGCTTTAATGAATAAGTCTTTACGTAGTTTAATTTCAACATAGGCTTTAATATTATCACATTTTAAGCACAGCGTCAACACATCCCAGGACGTCATCCACGGTGATCTCCTTAAAACACAAGAAATTCTTAGTGCAATTATGCGCCAGGCAGACTTTACATCCGACATCCTTGTGCAAGAATCTGGATTTGGGGCTTAACGGGCCCCAACGCACGGGGCTTAACCCCTTTTGCTTCCTGCCATATAAAGCTACTACAGGCAGGCCAAGCGCGCAGGCCATATGCATGACGCCTGAATCCATACCGACGAATAAAGAACACCTTTTCAGGACGCTGGCCAGCTGGCTGACCGACGTTTTCCCTCCCAGGTCCACCGCGAAACGATGCATCGTCATCCTCACCCTGTTGGTTAACTCAGCCTCCTGGGGCGCCCCGACTATAATGACCGAAAAACTATATTTAACGGACAAGGCATCCGCCACCTGGGCAAACCTCTCCATCACCCATTCCTTGGTCGGATCGCTCGCCCCGGGAGAGATAGCCACTATTTTATCGTTCTGCCTTATCCCGGATTTACCGATAAGCTCATCGACCCATTTTTCCGATTCATCCTTTATCGGCAGGAATAACGACCTGTCCTTAGGCTCCAGCCCAAGGTTCCTTACCATATCAAGATTGTATTCCAGCTCATGCTTCTCTCCCCATTCCTTGGTATGCGGCAAGGGATCAGTAAGCAAGAAACCCCATTTACGGTTATACCCCACTCTTTTATCGATGCCCGCGATAAAAGTGATGAGGTGCGCGCTCTGTGTGGGATGAAGGACCAGGGCAAGGTCAAAATTCTTATTTCTCAGTTCAAAAGCGAACTTCATCGAATCCTGCCATCTCTTATGCGCGCCGTCCTTATCGTAAACAATCACTTCATCAAGGTAAGGATTACCTTCGACAATATCCACCGTGTAAGGCCGGACCATCATCGCGATATGGGCGTTGGGATAATAATCCCTGAATGCCTTGATCACCGGCGTAGACAAAATAACGTCCCCGATCCGGTCGGTGCGCACGATAAGGATCCGCTTGAAATCCGGTATGGTCGCCGGGTCGATAAAATCCCGGCCGGACAACATCTGGCGCGCCCTGGCAATGACCGTCTGGGGCTTGATTAATTTCATGCACTCCACGGTCTTAAAAACACACTCCGGCGCCTGGCAGGGCCGGCAGAACACCTCTTTGACCACTACGGCGTTCTTTTTATCTGACCAGGGCCCGTACTTTTTCTCATCCCACGCTCCGAATAACGCCAGGACCGGCGCTCCGATATAACTGGCTAAATGCTGGATGCCGGTATCGGCGACTATGACCAACGAGGCCCGGCCCAGGACATGCGCCAGCTGGCCGATATTAGTCAACCCCGCCAAGTCGATGACATTGCCGCGCGCGTTGATTTTTATATACTGAGTAAGCTCGCGGTCCGCCTCCGCTGCGACCAGTATCACCTTATGATCCTTACCTAAATCCCCGCACACTTGAGCAAAACCATCCCTGCTCCATCCCTTATTGCCTCCCCGCGCCGCCGGGGCCACGACAACAATATTACCCTCTTGAGGCTTGATCCCTGACTGCTCAAGCATCTTATTTATATAAGCTTTGGCTTCAGCGCTAAGATATAACGATTTAGAGGTAACAGTATCGATCATCAGGCTTTGCATCCCAAGGGCCATACGCAGCCTGAATAAATAGCGGTCTTTCATATGGGCGATGAACGCGGGGACTTTTAAGAAAGGCGAAGTCTTATATCGCGCCGGCAATAAGGCGCCGTATAAACTGTTGCGCAGGTCGATAACTACCTCAAACCCTTCATTCTTCAGATCAAAAAATAATCCGATCTTCTCACGCAAAGGGGCGGTCCTATCATAAATGATGACGCGTCTTATCGCGGGATTATTCTCAAAGATCTCCTTGACCCGCGCTCCGCAGACAACCGTTACCTCATTGCGGGGAAAATAGCTTCTTAACGAATCCAGGACCGGTAAGCTCAGGATGACGTCGCCGAAATTGCTTAAAGTGATAAAAAGTATTTTTGTGGGTTTGTTTTCCATCTTTTAGGGATTGCGGATCTTTTCCATCACATCTTCCACCGTAAGCGCCTTCATACAACGATTATCCTCACAATCCAGCTTATAGCAAGGTATTTTACAACCCGTATCTTTCTGCAATATGGTTATGCCCGGATTGCGAGGATACGGCCCGGTAATCCCGGCTGAAGTGGGGCCGAAAAGAGCGATTATCCTCTTAGCTCCTACGGCGTTAGCAATATGCAGCGGGCCGCTGTCGCAGGATATGAAAATATCGGCCCTTTTTAAAAGAGCGCCGGTCTGTTTTAACTGGAATTTCCCGGCCGCGTTAAGCGCGCTATAACGCATTTTTTTCATGATGCTTTCGGCCAGGGGCGCGTCTTTGGTATCCCCGATGATCATGACCTTAGCCTTGAGCTCGGATATTATCCTGTCGCACAACCCAGAAAAATTCTCCGCGGGCCAGCGTTTTAAATTCCAGTTACCTCCAGGGTTGACTACGACCAGGAGGTCATTTTTTGCGACGCCTTCTTTGGAAAGAAACTCTTCAACATAACGCTCGTGCTCAATATTAACGCAGAACTCGGTAAACCGGTCTTTTACCTCCAGGCCCGCCTTTTCGATCACGTTAAGATAATAATCGATCCGGTGCATTGAACCGGCGTCCGCCTGCGGTATTTTCCTGGTCAACAGCCAGGCGCGCTTATGGGTATAATAACCTATCCTCTGGGGGATCTTTGCCAGGTAACAAAGCAGGGCCCTGGTAAAAGAACGGTGCAGCAGGAATACCGTGTCAAAATCACCGGCGCGCAATAAAGAAAGGAACCTTAATTTAGGCGCGAAGCCCCGGTGCCTGCCCCTTTCATCAAATATGATTATCTCATTGAGATTAGGATTGCCCTCAAGCACGGGCCGGCATCGTTCCGGAACGACACAGGCGATATAGCTGTCCGGGAAGTTGTAGCGGATATTCCTTATGACTGCCGTGGAGAATAATACATCCCCCAGCCAGTTTACGTTAAATATCAAGATCTTATTAGCCTTCATTTTCATGGGGTTAAGCACTCCTTGTAGAGGTCCTCTGTCTGGCAAACCATAAGGTCCTGTGAAAAGTTATTTTCAATAAAAGACCGGGCGCTCCGTCCGAACTTTTCCGCCTTATCTTTATCTTTCAGTAATTCTACAATAGCCGCGGCTAATCCGTCAACATCCTTAGGGAGGACCAGCCTGCCGCTTTCCCCATCCCTGACCAGGACGTTCAATCCTCCGATATTGGATGCTACCACTGCCAGGCCGGCCGCCTGAGCCTCCATTACCGCCAGCCCCAGGCCCTCCTGCAGGGAAGGCATGACGAAAACATCCATGACCGGCAATATCTTTGCCGTATCATCCACCGCGTAGATGAATTTAACGCTCTTCCCAAGCTTAAATTCATCTGCCAACTTTAATAACTTGTCTTTTTCCCTGCCGTCGCCGACTATCAACAATTGGGCCCCGGGCAGCTGCTCTAAGACTTTTTTCATTGCCTCAAGCAAATAACAATGCCCTTTGACATCCGAGAGCCTGGCGATTATTCCGGCAACCGGGCCCTGGGTTAAACCCAGGCGCGTTTTTTCCCGCCCCTTATCAGTCGATTGCCGGTTCTTGAACCTGTCTATCTCTATCCCGTTATATATCAGCTTCACTTTTTCTTGAGGCACGCCAAAATCCAGAAGAAGATGCTGCTTTACGGGCTCGCTGATCGCGATGACTCGATGTCCCCATAAAGGAAGAAATCTTCTGCCCGGGCTTTTTTTAAAATAACCGTGGCAGGTAGTGACATAGGGGATACCCGAGAATTTGGATAACGTCCCCGATATGACCTGGGTCACGCGGGTGTTGGCGTGCATTATATCTATCTTATTTTCTTTTATGACCTTATTCAGTTTCAGGCAGCTGATCATGACATTAGGATGTAATTCGTTTTTTATCTTGACCGGGACAGGGATAAACTCCATGCCGGCTTCTTTAAACTTTGGCGCGAGCTCTCCGCCCGAAGAAGCCAGATATACCTTGTGGCCGCGGCAGACCAAGCCCTTGCCCAGGGATAAAAGATAACTGCTTATCCCACCGACATTAAGATGGTTACTAAGGAATAAAATATTCAT
>JAQTUY010000096.1 GCA_028707105.1 Candidatus Omnitrophota bacterium
CCAACCCCAGATCATTGTGACAATGCACGGCGATCACAGCCTTGCCGGAATTAGGCACGTTTTCCATGATCTGAGAGATCAATTCCCCGAACTCCTGCGGCTCGGAATAACCTACGGTATCGGGAATATTCACGGTAGAAGCCCCGGCGTTGATGACTGCTTCGACTATTTTGAAGAGGAAATCTCTGTCGGTGCGAGTCGCGTCTTCCGCGGAGAATTGGATATCATCGCAGAGAGTACGGGCATAACGGACCATATCCACAGCCAGCTTGAATACCTCATCCGGCGTTTTTTGAAGCTTATACTTCATATGGATCCTGGACGTCGCCAGGAATACATGGATGCGGCCGTGTTTGGCGCTTTTTAAAGCTTCGGCCGCCGCGTCAATATCCTTTTTCACGGCGCGGGCCAGCCCGCAAACCGCGCACCCCTTAACGGAAGAAGCGATACTCTTGACGGAATCAAAGTCGCCCTTAGAGGTGATAGGAAACCCCGCTTCAATGACGTCCACCCCCAAATCCGCCAGAGCATGGGCGATCTGCATCTTCTCGCCGGGATTAAGCGAAGCCCCCGGCGCCTGCTCACCGTCTCTAAGCGTCGTATCAAAAATCCTTATTTTTTCATCCATGGCATCATTTCTCTCAACTGCTTTCCGACTTTTTCAATCTGATGTTCATCGCCCTCTTTTAACAACCGGTCAAAATTAACCCTGCCTGTCTCATTTTCTTTGATCCACTCGCGGGCAAATTTTCCGGACTTTATCTCTTTTAAGATCTTCTGCATCACCTTGCGGGTTTTGGCGGTAATGATCATCGGCCCGCGGGTCACATCCCCGTAGCAGGCTGTGTTGGAAACACCGCGGCGCATGCCGGCGATGCCTCTTTCCTGGATCAGGTCGGTGATCAATTTTAATTCATGCAATACCTCAAAATAGGCGATCTCCGGCTGGTATCCGGCTGCGACCAAGGTATCAAAACCGGCCTTGATAAGCTCGGTTACCCCGCCGCACAAAACTACCTGTTCGCCAAAAAGGTCTGTTTCGGTCTCCTCTTCAAAGGTGGTCTCGATCACCCCGGCCTTGGTAGCGCCGATACCCTTAGCGTAAGCTAATGCCAATTTCATCGCCTCACCGGTAGCATCCTGGAATATCGCGACCAGGGAAGGAACGCCCTTGCCTTCTTCATACATCCTTCTCACCAGCGCGCCGGGCCCTTTAGGCGCGATCATGAAAACATCCACGTTCTTCGGAGGCTTGATCTGTTTAAAGCGGATATTGAAACCATGCGAAAAACATAAGGCTTTGCCCTTCTTTAAATTCGGTTTGATGGCTTCCTTGTACACCTTGGCCTGGACATGGTCCTGGGTCAATATCTGGATGATATCCGCGGCCTTAGCAGCTTCGGCGGCAGAGACCGGCGTAAAGCCGTCCTTCTTAGCCTGTTCGAAATTGGGCGTGCCCTCCATCTCGGAAACCACCACCCGGCACCCGGAATCCTTAAGACACAATGCCTGCCCGCGCCCCTGGATGCCGTATCCGATGATCGCTATAGTCTTGTCTTTTAAGATCCCCAAGTCCGCGTCGCTATCGTAATAAACCTTTGCCATTTTTTCCTCCTTAATTAATGATCTGTTTGATCTGCCTTACCCGGAATTTTTCGTTTAGGCTATCGCGATCCTGCCGGTCCTGGCTAATTCCTTGATACCGAACTGCTCCAGCGCGTCAAGCAGCTGCTTGATCTGATGCTGGTCGCCTACCGCCTCCACGATCGCCGTATCACCCTTATGATAGACGATCTTGGCGATGTGCTTGCTTATCAGACTTTCCAACTTAGCCTTTTCCTTAGTCGAATAACTCACCTTGACCAGTATCAATTCTCTTTCGACATGCTCTTTCTTGGTAAAATCGGTGACCGTGATCACGTCGATAAGCTTGTTGAGCTGTTTTTTAACCTGCTCCAGCACGCGCTCATCCTCGGCTTCCACCACTATCGTCATATAGGATACGGCCGGGTCCAAGGTCTCGCTCACCGCTAAAGAGGCGATGTTATAACCCCTGGCGCTGAACAGCCCCGCCACCCGCGCCAGTACCCCGAACTTATTATCCACTAAAACCGCTATCGTGTGCCTCATTATGCCAGCCCGCCTATCATTTTATCTATCGCCTCGCCCGCCGGTACCATCGGGAATACGTTCTCCTCAGGCTCGATGTGAAAATCAATAAACACGGTATTATCTATGGCCAGGGCCTTATCGATGGCCGCTCGAACGTCCTCTTTCCTGGTCACGCGTATACCGGTAGCCCCGTAACTTTCCGCGAGCTTGACGAAATCCGGATTATGCAGGGTGGTCTGCGAATAGCGATGCTTATAGAACAATTCCTGCCATTGCCTTACCATGCCAAGATATCCGTTATTCAGGATCGCCACCTTCACGTTTATTTTATTAGCGATGCAAGTCATCACTTCCTGGATATTCATCTGGATAGAGCCGTCCCCGGCAATATCAATGACCGTTTTATCCGGGCAGCCGACCTTCGCCCCCATTGCCGCGGGCAGGCCAAAGCCCATTGTGCCCAGGCCGCCGCTGGATATGAATGAACGCGGATCCTTATATTTATACCACTGGCAGGCCCACATCTGGTTCTGGCCTACTTCAGTAGTGATGATCGCATCCCCCTTGGTGGCTTCGTAGAGCTGCTCTATCACATATTGGGGCTTGATCTTACCCCCGTCTTTATAGGTAAGGGGGTGTTTCTTCCTCCAGGCATTGATGGTCTTAAACCACTCCTCGGTATCGGAAGGCGCGCTTATTTCCTGGAGCAATTGGCCCAGCACGTTCTTGGCATCCCCGACTATCGGGATGTCCACGTTCACATTCTTGCTGATGGACGCCGGGTCAATATCAATATGTATTACCTTGGCATTACGGGCAAAGGCATCAAGCCTGCCGGTCACGCGGTCGTCAAAACGCGCGCCTACCGCTATAATAAGGTCGGCGTTCATTATGGCATGGTTGGCGTAAGCTGTCCCGTGCATACCGAGCATCCCGAGTGAAAGTTCATGCGTGCCCGGGAAAGCGCCCAGGCCCATCATGGTCATCACTACCGGCGCCTTTATCTTTTCGGCCAGCTCCTTTAATTCCTGGTGGGCCGCGGATGTAATGATCCCCCCTCCGGCGTAAATAATGGGCTTCTTCGCTTCGCTGATCAGTTTAGCGGCCTTCTTTATCTGCCCGGGGTGTCCGAAAATGGTCGGCTTATAGCCCCGCATGACCACTTCTTCGGGCCAGATAAATTCCGCATCATGCATCTGCACATCCGAGGGGATGTCTATCAATACAGGGCCGGGCCTGCCGGTAGAGGCGATATAAAAAGCCTCCCTTACTATCCTGGCCAGCTCCTTGACGTCCTTGACCAGATAATTATGTTTGGTGATTGGCCGGGTGATGCCGGTCACATCCGCTTCCTGGAAAGCATCGTTGCCGATCAGGAAACTCTTCACCTGTCCGGTTATCGCTACCATAGGTATAGAATCCATATAGGCATTGGCGATACCCGTAACAAGGTTGGTCGCCCCGGGCCCGGATGTGGCAAGACACACCCCCACCTTGCCGGTGGCGCGGGAATACCCGTCCGCCGCGTGGGCAGCGCCCTGCTCGTGGCGTACCAGGATGAACCGGATATCCGAATCGTATATCTTATCGAATATCGGCAGGACCTGGCCTCCGGGATAACCGAAGATCACATCTACGCCTTCGCGCTTTAAAGATTCAAGTAATATTTGCGCTCCTGTCATTTTAAAACCGCTCCTTTATCCGCCGAGCTGACCAGCCTGTGATAACGGGATAGATACCCCGTCTTGATCTTGGGCGGGACAGCCTTCCATCCTTTGAACCTGTTCCTGATCTGTGCGCCGCTTAATTTGACTTCCAATTTCCTGTTCGGTATATCAATGCAAATAATATCGTTATCTTTTAAAATGGCTATCGGCCCGCCCGCGCTGGCCTCGGGAGAAATATGCCCGATGCAAGGCCCCTTAGTGCCGCCGGAGAACCTTCCGTCCGTGATCAAGGCCACCGACTCAGCCAGGCCCAGGCCCACGATGGTCGCGGTAGGCGCGAGCATCTCACGCATCCCCGGGCCTCCCGCGGGGCCTTCGTAACGGATAACCACCACATCCCCGCCTCTGATCTTGCCCGCGAGGATCGCCTGCATCGCTTCTTCTTCGCGGTTAAAAACCTTAGCCTTGCCCTGGAACTTCATCATCTTAGGGGAAACTGCCGCCTGTTTGACCACCGCCCCGTTGGGAGCAAGGTTTCCGGACAAAACAGCGATCCCGCCCTGCTGATGATAAGCCTTATCAACCGTACGGATAACATCCTCGTCGTAAATCGTGGCTTCGGAGGCGATATCATAGATCATCCGGCCGCTGGCAGTCTTCACATTATGCAATTTACCCTTCAATCTCTTAAGCACTGCCGGGATGCCTCCGGCGTATTCTAAGTCTTCCATAAAATGCTCGCCCGCAGGTTCGATATTCGTAATATGCGGCGTCTTCTTGCCGATCCGGTCGAAAGTCTCCAGGGGCAGGTCCAGCCCAAGCTCATGGCTGATCGCCATAAGATGCAGGACCGTATTACTTGAGCCGCCTAACGCCATATCCACGACGATAGCGTTCTCAATGGACTTTTTGGTCATGATATCGCGCGGCTTTAAGTCCTGCGTTACCATTTCCACGATGCGTTCGCCGCTGGCCTGGGCGATACGGCGCTTCTTGGCGGAGACCGCCAAAGCTGTGCCGCAGCCGGGGAGAGACATTCCCATAGTCTCGGTAAGGCAGGCCATGGTGTTTGCCGTATATAACCCCTGGCATGATCCGGCTCCGGGGCAAGCCTCCATCTCAACACAAGCTAATTCTTCCGCGGAGATCTGGCCCTTCTTGGCCTTGCCCAGCGCTTCATAAGTATCATGCACGAAAGCTAACCTTCTTTTATTAAAATGCCCGCCCATCATCGGCCCGGCTGTCACGATTATCGCCGGGATATTCAACCGCGCCACGCCCATGATCATACCGGGCGTTATCTTATCGCAGTTAGTCAGGCAGACAATACCGTCTAATTGATGAGCGTTGCAAACTGTTTCTATAGTGTCGGCCACGAGCTCCCGTAACGCCAGGGGATAGCACATCCCCAGATGGCCCATCGCGATACCGTCACAAATTCCGGGAATGCCGAAGAAAAAAGGAGCCCCGCCGCCGTAACATACCCCCCGCTCGATAAAACGCTCAAGGTCGCGCATCCCCACATGGCCGGGTATCAGGTCGGTAAATGAAGTCGCTACTCCGATGAACGGCCGATCCAGGTCTTTTCTGCTCAGGCCCGTAGCGTGCAAAAGCGCGCGGTGCGGGATATGCTCTAAACCTTTCTTGATCTTATCCGAACGCATAATTTTTCTCCTCAAACTGATAGAGCGCGCGAAATTTAATCCGCGCCTTCGCCGTCGTGCACTACCTCCGGCCCTTCTTTTCTTTTACGCACGATCACGCGTTTTAAAGCGATGAATTTATCCACGACCTCTCTGTTATTTACAGCCTTTAACTGCCTGAATAAAAATTCAAATCTTGCCTCGATATCCGCCGCGATAGCGTCGCGGGTACCTTGAGGCAGGGACATGATCTCCTTTTTAAACGGCCCTAACGCCTTCTTACGCGTCTTATAGAAGAATTGCTCGTCTGTCTCGCCTTCTTTTCTTTCATTAGCGGCGTTCGTTTTAAGCCATTCGTATATCCGGGCTTTTAATTCCGCGGGAAAATGCTTGCTGTCGAAGATCATATTCTGGAATTCTGTGGCCAGATGGACTTCGGCAGTCCCTACTTCAGGGAATTTGTTGAACATATCTGAAGGCAGGGTAGAAGCCCCGTGCTGGACCGCTCCGCCCAGGCCGAATTCCTTAACGGCGAGCGCGGAGAGGTTCTTAAGCGTGTCAAAGTCAAGCTTCACCTGGGCTATTGAACCGTCAGGCAATACCACTCCGCCGTGGGAGGTGCCGGTCTGGATGGATATCTTGCTGATACCGATCAAGCCCTTGCGCAGCCTTTCCTTAAAACCTTCCATGAACGCGCGCAGGTCCTCGGGCGTAGAATTCTGATGCCCGACTTCCCCGATCTCCCCGCCTACGGAAACGGTCACGCCCTTAGGCTCGATGCGGCGGATGAACTGGGTGAGCTTGGCG
>JAQTUY010000005.1 GCA_028707105.1 Candidatus Omnitrophota bacterium
GGTATTCTTAGAAAAATACGGCTGGGCGATGAGACATCTTCACGATACCGGCTTTATCCATTCCTACCTGCATTTAGGGAATATCAGCCTTATGACGCTGCCTATTGTTATTCACGACCTTGAAGGAGCAATGAACAGGCGCAGGGACAGGCTGGATGAGAGATCTTTCCTGGCCAATAGGATAATCGACCTGTGCTATATCTACCGGTGGAATAAATTCGCCGATAATGCGGAGATGGCGTCATCTTTCTTAAGAGGATATTTCGGTCCGCTGCCTCCGGATAAACTAAAAGATATCCAAGACGACCTGACCGCCTTGAATACCATATTGTACAAAGGCGGGCCAGTCAAGGCGGAAGAATTAAACAATTCTTTGACGGACCGGTTAAGGACCGCGGCGGCGGTAAAGAAAAATTTATTATCAATGATAGGCTCGTCTTTGTCAAGAATAAGCGCGCCTGCTTTATCGCAGGCTCAGGAGAAGCGTTTTAACTTTTTATCCCGCGCCCCGCCGGTTTTAAGGAGCCTGTTGACTTTTTTCCTCGTACCGGCCTTTCTCAATTTTAATTTCTCCAACGCGCTGGCTTTTCAGTCCAATATCGCTAATGTCATCGCGACTACCAATCAGGAAGTAAGCAAGAGTATCCCGATAGAGATAGGCGTCCATCAAAAGCGCCCGGCAAAAAAGAACGTCGGCTCGGTATTATCTTCGCTCGGATATTCGGATGGTAATATAGCCAAGATCAAAAAGCAGATGCACAAGGTCTTCACGATAATGTACGGCCAGGGCAAGGTCAATATCACCGAATTCCAGAAACAGATGTCTTCGATAAACGCGGATGACCCGGAGGCGCTTGCCGGGATACTGCAATCCTGGCTTGAGAGGATCAACGATCCGGAGTGCTATTTTTATATCGGCGGCGAGATGGAGGAATTATTCAAGATGTTTTACCGCGGCCTGGATAATGACGGCGATATCGTCGAGGCCATCAATGAGAATAAGGAGATCCATCCTTTCGGGAAGTCCCGTATAATACAGTGGCTCCTGGCTTGCTCTACCAAGAACCAGCTAGCCTATATCCTTTTGACTTCGCAGGGGCTGAAGCCTCTGGGAGCTTCCGGGATAGGCCACGCCTTTAACGTAATACCTTTCCCCAACAGCTATCTGATCGTTGATTTTGATTACGGTTTCGCCAGGAACGCGGATAGGAAGTATTATGAAGAAAAGAGCGGTATCCTGATCTTGAAGCCCAAAGAGGGCATCGAGAACGCGGATGAGGAATTATACAAAGCCCTGCGGCAAAATTATGCCGTGATGAATATCCTGACCTGCCGGGATTGCGGCTTGAATAATTTTCTGCACGGTAATATGGGGGAATGGTATTACCGGCTTAAGGATTATCAGCGTTGTATCGATCATTACGAGGCGATGCTGCAACTGGGATATCGCGGCGAAGTCCTGCCGTATCTTTATCTGAACAAAGGCCGCTCATATTATTATTTAGGGAAGCTCTCAGAGAGCAGGGATGATCTTATCAAGTCCCGGGAACTTTACGAAGCGATCCTGACAGACTATTCCCAGAACCTCTTTGTGTATCAGGAAATATATTCTTTGCCTGAGGTGTATGTAAATTTAAGCCTGTGTTGTTATTACCTGGGCGATGACGAAGGCGCCCTGCGGGCTATGAAGAAGGCCTCCGCATTAGGCGGCGAATACGTTGATTCCCGCGGTAATGATATCCCCGAGGGGCTCAAGAAACTGCTTGCTGGCCCGGTTCCGGCGGCTAAAAGCGCTGCTTTGTCTTTATTCTCCCTGCCGCAGGGCAATGAATTGCGCCGTTACGTAAAAGAAACATACAAGGTCGATATCGTGGAGAAAGACGTCAGTCTAGATGACTCAGAGATCAGGATTTTGATCCAGGTGCTTTCTTCGCTTCCTGAGAAGATATTCAATAATTTTAAAGAGGTCAAGGTGGTGCGGGAAATAGACGGTGGGGCGATAGCCAGGGTGGACGAAAAAATCGATTCCAGCCGGATCGAGATAAAGGCCTGGAGCGATGAGGAATTGGGAAATAAAAAGCCTTTCCGGTTCGATAAGATGAAGTCTCTGGCATCCGTGCCCAGGGTATTCGCCCGGATGATGTCGCATGAGATCGCCCATACCTACCATTTGAACGCGCCGGAGGATTTTGACAAAAAATTCAAAGCGCTGTCCGAAGAATCCAGGGGTAATTTTGAGAATTTTGCCCGCACTTACGGAGGGTGGGATTATCACGAAGACTTCGCCACCCTCACTGATATGTGGTTCGATGATTCCCAGGCGCTTCTTTCGCGGGCGATCTATAATTCGGCCCATGGCGCGCCGCTGCTTTTGAAGAAGGTTCTGATCCTGGTGGATATTATGGTCCAGGATAATGCCGTATATATGTATAAGCTCAGCGCTTCCAAAAAAGGCTTGAGTATTTCTAAGAATAAAGTGCCCATAGTAAGGGACATGACCGGTGTTATCTGCGGCATCGGTCCTTATACGAACCTGGATCACGCCAGCGCTTCCGCCCAGGCGCTCCTGCATTGCCCTGAAGACGATAAAAGGATCGCGGTTTCCAAGGGAGCAAAATTCATCCTGGCGGGAGATGCCGTTTATAAACTGACGGCGGATAAGGGGTATGAGTTCTTTTGCGGACTTAAGACTCCGCGGAGCGATGAAGAGAACTGTTGGTGGTTCATCCAATACCCCAGGAATATTTTTATTGAAGGCCCGGGACAAGACTTCCTGCAGCGTGAATTTTTAAGCAAGCTGGAACTCTTCGACGCCTTATCCGGCAGGTCCATTGTGAAGGTCGACCTCAGGGATAAGCAAATAAGGAATGCCGCTCTCGTGGATATCTGTATGGATAAAGACGCCCAGTCTTCGGTGTGGATCACCGACACCAATAATAAAGGCCCGTACGGACAGGCCCTGTTGTTTATGGACCTGAAGGGTAACATAAAAGATAGGCTGCCGTTGAATAACCTTACGGATCAGAAGAACAGCAACTGTTTTGCTTTCGGAAGCAACGGCCGGCAGGCCCTGCTCGCCCTGGCGGATAATTCTAATTTTGATGATTTCAGGCATACCTTGCTTTTGTTTGACATCAAGGAACAAAAGTTGATCAGGAATCTCGGGGATAAGATCATCCCCGCGGAAATAAAGAGGTACCGCTATCCCAGGCAGATCCTTTTAAGTGACGACAGCAGGTTCGCGTATATGATTTATTCCTATTCCCTGAGTGAATTTTCCGATGAGGAATATTTGATCGCCGCGGACCTTCGCACCGATAAGGTCTTATACTATATATGCAATGAAAGTTTCAGGGATTACCGCAACAGGTTCAACCAGTCGGGCGGGAATTTTCAAAAGATCATGTTAGATGAAGAAGGGGGATATATCGTACTCTGGAACAGGCCTGAAGGGATATACCTGTTGGACAGGGATACCGGGAATACGGTCGATATCCTCATGGCCGGAGAACCGGTCGCCGACGTCTGCCTTGAGGGGCGCAAAATATATTATACCCTTGCTAACAGGGACGGTGTATTTTGCGAGTCCTTACCGGAAAAAGAAGATAGCAGAATAGCCAGTTCCGGAGAGCACCAGGCAGATCCTCAGCCTAAATTCAGGGTAGGCGCGCTCAATGTGTTTGCGCAGCTTATGCTGGCCTGCCTGGTATTTGTTTTATCGAGTTTGCTCCAGCTTCCTTTAATGGTAAGCCTGGCGGCAGCTTTCTATTTTTTTAATCCCTTATTGTTGGCGGACCTGCATGAGCAGGGTTATTTTGCGTCTCCCCTTGCCCTGGAGCGGGGCATTTTAGAAGGGTTGTTTGAACCGCTTTTTCTGGAAGCGCAGGTCATCAAGGACGATTATGCTGCGGGCTTAAAAGATCAGCGCGAAGCCGGAAGGGTCAGGGCCTGCGCAGTCGTTTTTAATCCTTCGCTGACCGGCAGCCGCCTGATGGAATACGATTTTATATCCAACCGTATAGAAGTAGGGAGGGGCTTCTTTAATTCTTCCAACATTGAGGTCTTGAGGATGAGGCTGCGTAAAATATTCCTGCATGAGCTGGCGCATATCAACCAGAGAAGAGGTCCGCCGGCAAGGACCGTCCTGAATGAGGCTTTATTATCTTCCCAAAGAAGCCGGTATTTGACATTCCCTTCGGATCTGGCCTGCGCTTATCTATTCTTTACGGTAGAGAAGTTAAGAAATTCCCGCCTCGCAGGCGCCATCAGGAGCAAGGCCGCGGGAGATGATAATATGCTAGTCAAGACCGATGGAACAAGAACGGGGACAAGGGTTTATACTTTCGTGGCCACAAAACCGCGCCATTTATGGCGCGGATGGAGCCTGGCCACTCAAGTATTCCACAAAGAAACCATGGGCTTTAGCCCGCGGAGTATTCATTATGAAAAGTCGCCCGGGAAGAAGTAAAAGGAAAATAATTCTTTTAAACATACGGGTTTGTGATAAAATACAATCAGCCCACGCCTTGATGTTCTTTAAAACTGATAAGAATCTCAAGGACTCACTTTTAGGAGGTGAGAATTATGGCAGGTGAGAATATGGAAAAATTTAACGACCAACGGGTGTTCGAAAGATTCAACGTCTGTCTTCCGGTGAAATTCATTGACCTTATGGAAAATCAGGAAGGCTGCGCTGAAACATGCGATGTGAGCGCCAAAGGGTTGTGTTTAGAATTGTATCACGAGATCAAACCGGCGACATCTATGGAGATGTGGCTGGAATTACCGGATAAGGGAGGCCCGTTTTATACCCGCGGCAGGGTCGTTTGGGCAAATCAGGTCCAACCTAAGTTGTGGCATACGGGAATAAGCCTGGAAAAAGCGGAATTAATGGGCTTGGCAAGAATATTCAGAAGGCCTTAAAGCCTATAGCCGCGGAGCGGTTGTTTCCGTCGCATTAAGGCCTTTCATATGATATCACTATCGGTTCTTGCTCTCCAAAGTCGCTGTTGAGTTATCCCCAATCTTTTAATTTTTAGGAGCGCCGGCATAGCATCAGTTGAATATAAGGCTTTCATAAATCGATTCTAAATCGACCAGGAAAGAGAGGCCGAAAAATGATGGATTTCGGGAAAATAAAAATAGATTGGCCGAAAGTGGGTTTTTTCAGGTTCAAAGAGATCAAGGCAAACCGGCATCTTTTGACTAACGACGTGGGAGAATATGTCATCCTCTCCGATAAAGAATTTAAAGGCTTTCTTGAGGGGAAACTAAAAAGTACCGATCCCGTTTTTAAAGTCCTCAGAGAGCAAGGGCTGATCCGCAATCAAATGGATTTTCCGGAGCTGATATCCGGATACCGCAAGAAGAACATGTTCTTATTCCAGGGCCCTTCATTGCATATCATTGTATTGACGCTGCGCTGCGACCACAAATGTGTTTATTGCCAGGCTTCTTCAAGAGGGGAATCCGAGCGCGGCTTTGACCTGGATACGGCTACCGCCAAAAAAATAGTAGATATTATATTTGCCTCCCCCGCCAAGTCCCTGGCTATTGAATTCCAGGGCGGCGAACCCCTGCTTAACTGGCCGGTGCTCAAGTTTATAATTGACTATGCTTTAGAAAAAAACAAGACCGAGAATAAGAGCCTGGAATTAAGGCTGGTCTCTAATTTTTCCATGATGGATAAGGAAAAATTAGCTTTTCTGGTCAAGAACCGCGTGACCCTGTGCACTTCACTTGACGGCCCGGAACACGTGCACAACAAGAACCGCGCCTGGATCAGGGGGAACAGCCATAAGCATACTATAAAATGGCTGGGAGAAGCCCAGAAGGTCTATAAGTCTAAATTTAAGAACAGGTCGCGGCCCGGAGCGATCGTTACGGTGAGCCGCTATTCTTTGAAGTATCCCGAGAAGATAGCCGCCGAGTATATCAAGCACGGGATGGAAGCGATATTTGTCCGTCCGCTTACGCCTTTAGGCATGGCCAAAAAGGTCTGGAGTAAAATAGGCTATACCCCCCAGGAGTACCTCAAGTTCTACAAAACAGCCCTTAATTACATCATCTCTTACGCGTTAAAGCATCCTAAGAGCCGTGTCCATGAAAATACGGCCAAGATACTTTTAGCCAAGATCCTTACGGAATACGATCCCAACTTTCTGGAATTGCGTTCTCCCTGCGGAGCGGGGACGGGGCAAGTACTTTATAATTATGACGGCAAGGTCTATACTTGCGATGAAGCGAGAATGGTCGGCGAAGATATATTCTGTATAGGCAATGTCAAAGACGGCTCATACAAAGATATAGTCGCTCACCCGACCGTGAGGATCCTGAGTATGGCCTCCTGCCTGGAGAATACCGCTTGCGACCTGTGCGTTTACAAGCCATATTGCGGCGTCTGCCCTATATATAACTGGGCGGAATACGGCAATCTTTTTTCTCAAGCGTCCAATAATGCCAGGTGTATTATATTCGGAGGCATACTGGATCTCCTCTTCGCCAAATTGGAAGATAAAAAGGTGAGGAAGCTGTTTGAGAAATGGGCGGCGTTCGCCGTGCCCGAGCCTCAAGGTTAAAAATAAGCGCTGTATCGGGCGTAGCGACTATCGCCACTGCCTCTTATTGAAAGTATGCCGCATCTTCTTGATTTCTTAACCTTAATTTTGACTCATCGGTGCAGGGAAGATTGTTTTTTCTGTTTTGTGGACAAAGACAATTTATCCATAAGCGCATCAAACGCGTTAAAAGCAGCGGACTTTTTTCTTAAAGCTCCGGGCACAGAAAAGACCATCAAGTTTTTCGGCGGCGACCCCCTTCTTGAATTCAATACTTTAAAACAGACCGTAAATTTTTGCGAAAAAAAAGCCAGGGAACTGGATAAAAGAGTTAATTTTATCCTGCCCACCCCCGGAACGGTGCTGGATAAGAACGCGCTTGATTTTATCCGGCGTCACGATATCCAACTGGTCCTTAATTCTTCGCAAATCCGCGCTATCAGCAAGCCCCTTATTAAAAAAGCGCTCGCTTTTCCTTTCACCACCTTGACCGTCAACATCACTCCCGCTTCAGTAAGGCATCTTACCGCCAGTTTAAAAGAATATTGCTCCCTCGGGTTTAGCCGGTTTAACCTGCTGCCGATCTATTATATAAAATGGCCTGCGGGCCGTATCCAAGCCCTGGAGCGCGAATTCAAGCGGGTCCGGGTTTTCTATCAGAAACATCCGGAAGTTTATTTTAAGAATTTCGAACTGTCCGGCGAGGTTCCTCTGTTTAATTCCTGCTTGACTTGCGATGTTTCCGGGGAGCTTTTTGCCGGCAACGCGGTGCTCTTTAAGAGCCTGGCGGTTTTCAGGGATGACTTGCTGCTCGGCGATATCCGCAAAATAGGCAGCCATGATAAGCTGCCGGAGCAGGCCAAACCGCTGCAGGAGATCGTCGAGAAGGCGTTTCCCGCCGGAGTATTAAGAGACACATTTAGATTAGACCGGGTGCTAAATTCTTTCTTAGGCTCTTTACACAGGGCGGTTAAGATGGCGGATATAAAACTGGGCAATAGCTGTAATAACAGCTGTAAATTTTGCGTCCGGAAAAAGAAGGGGGAAGCTATCCTCAATAAGACCGGCGCCCAGGTGATTAAGAATTTGATCGAGGCAAGGCCTGAATGCCAGGGTGTGGTTTTTACCGGAGGCGAGCCTTCGATCAGGAAGGATTTATTGGAATTGGTTTCTTACGCCAGCCGGCTGGGATATGAAAGGATCCAGGTCCAGAGCAACGGCCGGATGTTCAGCTATAAGGATCTTTGCCAGAGGGCGGTTGAAGCGGGGGTAACGGAATTTGAACTGGCTATACACGGGCATATCCCCCAATTGCACGATTACCTTACTTCAGCCGAAGGCAGCTTCTATCAGGTGGTTAACGCGATAAAGAATATCAAAAGCCTGGGCCTGCCTGTTTTTACCAATACGGTCATCAATAAATCCAACTACCGGCATCTGGCCCAGATCGCCCAACTATTAGTGGGTTTGGGAGTGGACCAGTTCCAGTTTGCTTTTGCGCACGCCCTGGGCCAGGCGGCGGAAAATTTTGATTCTGTCGTGCCCAGGATGAGCATGGTTATTCCTTACGCGAAGAAAGGGCTGCAGATCGGGATAAACGCGGGGGTCAGGGTGATGACTGAAGCAATACCGTATTGTTTATTAGGCGAATACAGGAAGTATGCCGCGGAAAATATCATACCCTCGACCAGGATATTCGAGCTTTTCGGTAAAGTAATGGATTTTGATAAGGTCAGGTTAAAAATGGCTAAAGCCAAGGGTCCCGATTGCCGGAAGTGTAAATTCTACGCAGGTTGCGAGGGCATCTGGGGAGAGTATCCGCAGAAATTCGGCTGGGAGGAGTTTAAGCCGGTTTAGTAAGGAGAATATGACTACGATACCCGGTCTTGATCTTAAGGGCTCCAAAAGCGCGCGCCTGGAAAAGTGGCGCAAGAGGCTTAATTTTTACGCTTACGCGGCCGGCATTGTCGGCGAGGGAGATATTTATATCCCGGATGAATTCGGCGTCGCGCTCTCCGCCGGACAGGTAGTGGATGCCTGGAAGAATACAGCGCAGTCGATCCGCAGCGGGCAGGCTCCCCGGGAATTGGGTATTTTTGTATTTGTGCCTTTTTGCCGCTCTAAGTGCGTGTTTTGCCCTTACTTTTCTTATGGTCTTCCCTCCGGCAGGGCGCTGGATGTCTATACCGAATCGCTATTGGCGGAGATGAATTTATTTAAAGGGGTTTTTAAAGGGGTGAAGTTTAATACTCTCTGGTTTGGGGGAGGCACTCCGTCCATTCTGGAAGCCGGGCACCTGAGCAAGGTTTTTAAAGGGCTGCACGATCTATTTTCTTTCAGCAATGATGTTCAGGTTACCTTTGAATGTTCCTGTTCCAGTATGGATTATAAAAAATTGAAGCTCCTGCATGAATTAGGAGTCAACCGGATCACCCTGGGCGTCCAAAGCCTGAACGACCGGGTCCTCAAGATCAATAACCGCCTTTTCCAGGATAAAAACTCAAGCCTTAAGCTGATCAAGGATACCCGAAAGATCGGCATACCCGTCCTGAACGTGGACTTGATGTGCGGGCTGCCGGGAGATTCTTTAAGTTCTTTTATCAGGGGCTTGCGCGAAGTTATTTCTTTAAGCCCGGATATCATCCACATCAATCCCTTTTTTCCCAGCGCGGAAACGAATTTTTATAAACTGGGCCGGGATTATAGCCGGGAGGACGCGGCCAGGAGGTCACGGGAGGCCGATGAGGGAACGAAGATCCTTTTAGGCGAAGGATACCGGAGGATCGGCGGGGCGTTTCTGGGCTTTTCCCGGGTAAAGGGGGTGGAGAACCGCCAGGAACTGGACCGGATCAGCGCCAACTCTTCATATCTTAGCCTGGGGCCGACCGCGCACGGGCACGCTTTCGCGCAGCTGGGATATGTCAATGCTTATTTTGAACCAAAATGGGATGAACTAGTCCGCCCCAGGTATTTAGGGTGCCGGTTTGACCTTCAGGAAGAAATGCGGAAGCATCTGATCACGAATCTGCGCTATGTTATTTATCGGAATAAATTCAAAAAGCTTTTCGGCAAGGATATCTTGGCCTGTTTTCCGGGGGAGATCGCCGAGCTTAATGAATTCGGCCTGGTCCATATCGACCAAGAGAAGGTGTATTTTAAGATCAAGACCCGCCAGGAACAGTTGATCCTGGCCAAGCATTTTTTTAACCATAAGTACCTGCGGGGGCTGGAAAAGAAATCCGGCATCCGCTTCGATAAAAATAAAAATTACCTGCGGGAGATAGCTAAATTAATCGACATATCGGTATGAATTTTAATAGTAAAGAGAAGCTGTTTTCTTACCTGGCCAGGAATTATGACAGTATGGATTATCCGCCTATCCTTTTATATGGAAAGGTCGGGAGGGGGCGGATCAGGCGAGCCTGGCGGGGCAGGGTGGCGCAGATCCGTAAAGGCGCAACCGACTACCCGGCGCTTTATGTCCATGTGCCGTATTGCCAGACTAAATGTTTTTTCTGCAAGTTCAGGGTCCGCGTAGCTAATTCCCCCCGCTTGACCGGACAATACCTTAAATGCCTTAAAGGAGAGATAGAAGAGCTTTCGCCCATATTCAGGAAAGCGGGTTTTAAAACGATGTATCTGGCCGGAGGGACTCCGACTATCCTTTCCGAGCCTCAGCTTGAGGAGCTGTTGAGCCTCTTAGAGAAGAAGTTCGACCTTTCCGCGACTTGCCAGCGGTTGGTAGAGGCGACCCCGGCTACTTTATCTCTGAAAAAGTTAAAGATCCTCAAAAAGCACGGGATCAACAGGCTGACTATCGGCGTGCAATCGCTCGATGACGGGCTCCTGGCCCGGATGAACAGAAAAAACCAGAACCGGGAAATGGTCAGCCGCGTTTATACGCAAGCGCGCCAGGTGGGCATAGAACGTATCAATATCGATCTGGTTGTGGGGATCCCCGGACAGAGCAAAGAGTCATTCCTGAGCGACGTGGATTATGTGCTTAAGATGCGGCCGGATGCCCTGCATATTTTTGCTTACGAGGAGGAAGAACTAGTTATCTTCTATAAAATGGGTAAAAGGATCAATGACGCTGACAGGGCAAGGCGGGATGAGATGTTTTCTATAGCGGACCGCAAGATAATTAAAAGCGGATATCGTACGTATAAGGGGGAGTCTTACATTTTATCTATGCCGGCGGCCAACTACCAGTTTCTTCTGCGTTATCATGCCAACGGTTCTCTACTGGGGCTGGGGGCTAAGGCTCTCTCTTACATTCCCGGGCATTATGCTTACCAGAACGCCCAGATAGAAGATTATCTGGCTTACCGCAGCCAGGGTAAGATTCCGCCCCATGTTGATGCTTATCCTTTAGACCGGGTTGAGACATCGATAAATTACGTGGTCAACAATATCAGGGGAGGGCTGGATAAGGCGGCGTTCAATAAGCTCTACGGCCGTGATTTCGATAAACAGTTCCGCGGCCCGATCGATTGCCTGAAAAAGCTGGGCCGGATCGAGGAGAGGGCGGGGGTGGCCCAGCTGCTTGCCAAGAGCGACCTGGAATTCAGGACATATTCGAAGTTCTTCTTTAGCCCCGCGGTGATCGGTAAATTAAAAAGAAGATTAAAACCTGCTTTAGGCGATGAAATATAAAAAAGTCCATATTTGCTCCAGCTTTAACGGTTGCGCCGTCAATTCATATCTGATGTCCAGGATATATGATTTTTTGTTGGGTAATGGTATCAGTTTATCCGGCACTCCGGATGATTGCGACGCCGTGATCCTGGGCACCTGCGCCAACGTCAGGATGGATGAGATAAAAGCGATGGCGGCGGTCAAAGGATATCTTAAGCAATGCCGCGGCAGGAAACCGTTGATCGTCACGGGTTGCCTGCCGGATATCAACCCGGACTTTTTTAAAGACAAGCCCGGGGTGATAACGGTGGGGGCAAAGGCGATAGATGAGCTGGACCGGATCTTTAAAGCCCGGCATCCGATAAAGGATTTCCGGCCGAATAACCTGCAGGAGAAGTTTTGCCTGGACGATACCGTTACCGATAGCAGCTATTACCAGTATTATTCTCCGGCAAAATATTATATTGAAATAAGCCGCGGCTGCCTTAACCACTGCAGTTATTGCGCCATAAAGAAAGCCAAGGGGAAGTTAAAAAGCAAGCCAGTGGAGCTGGTCATCGCGGAGTTCCGCAAGGGTCTTAGCCTGGGTTTTAAACAATTCGTCCTCCTGGGGGATGAATGCGGAGGGTATGGGCCGGATATCGGAACGGACTTCTCCGGATTACTGAAAAAAATAAGCCGGCTAAAAGGTGATTTTGAGATCATTATTTCCAATCTTGAGCCGTCCAGGCTGATCGATATGCGGGGTTCTTTAAAAGATATTTTACCGAGATTGAGGATCTCCTATATCAATCTGCCTTTGCAGTCGGGCAATGACCGGATCTTAAAGCTGATGAACAGGAACTACCGCGCGCAAGAAGCGGCAAAAATAGTCAGGGAGATAAAAAAGCTCTCTCCGGGAACCCGGTTTGAGACCAATTTTATATACGGTTTTCCTTCGGAGACGAGGAAGGAATTCCTGGATTCACTCAAAGTCTCCGGCTTATTCGATACGGTATCATTTTTTATTTACAGTAAAAGGAAGGGGACACTTGCCGCAAAATTAAAAGGCCGGATAAGCCGGGAAGAAATAAATTACAGGACCGGCCTTATTAAGAAGCTGATAAATAAAGACGGGAGCAGGTATTATTTCGCGGACGCCAGGCTCCAGAAAGAACAAAGGCAGTTTTCTTTAAAAAGGGATCTTTAAAATGCCCAAAGTCCTTCTTTTTAAAAATGTTTTTTATTCTCCGGACAAGGAAGAGAATAATTGGTTTTCTCAGGCCACGCTCTACCTGGCTTCGGCATTAAGAAAAGCGGGGATAGAAGTCATTTTTTCTTCTTTTAAGTTTTCCGGAAATAAGGGTATCCGGAAAAGGCTGGGCGAGCTGGAAGACCTGCTAACGGGTAATCCGGGGATAAATTTTATCGGGGTATCTTTATGCGAGGATTTTTTTGAGGAGGCCCGGGAACTGGTAAAATTCTTGAGGAAAAAAACGAACGCTTTTATCGGAGTAGGCTGTGTGATGCCTACTCTCGCTCCCCGGCACGTTTTGGCCCACCTGCCGCAGGTTAATTTCCTGATCCGGGGCTCCGGTGAAGAGGTATTTCCCCGTCTGGTGAAGATACTGGAGGGGAAAAACGCGGATTCGATCTTAGGGCGGAAAGAGAAGCTGGCTCTTTCCGGATTAAAGGGGCTGGCTTTCCGCAATAAGAGCGGTTCGGTCATTTCTTTAGATACGGTCAACGAGCCCCTGGATTACGATCGTTCGCCCCTGGACTTTAAGCTGCTTGATAAAAGCAATCTATCGGAAGGTCTAAACCTTTTTACTTCGCGGGGGTGTTTCAATAACTGTTTTTTTTGCACCACACCCGGCAGGGGCAGATATCTGGCTAAAAGTTTTGAGAACCTTAAAGCGATACTCGGCGATTACCAAAAAAGGCTGGGCCAGATCTATGGCCGGGATATCCCCTCCAGCGCTTATAAAATTTCTTTCAATGACGATGATTTTTTGGCCGATCCGGCCAGGGCCGTTTCTTTTTTCCGGTATCTGAAGAGCCGGCCCTTCCGCGTAAATTTTTTTCAGACCGGGATAAATTCTTTTTTTATCCGGAAGGACGCAAGGTATACCGGCAGGATGAACAGCGCGCTTCTGGCCCGGATATCGCCCGCTGTTTTCTCCGCGGGCAAGAGGGACATATATATCGGGACCGAAAATTTTTCTGACGCGGAATTGGCCCGGCTGGGAAAGGGGTATGATTTTTGGAAAGCTGAAAAAGTGATCCGGGCCCTGGCGGCCAGGAAAATATACCAGGTACATCATTTCATTGCCAGCAATAATTTAACTACCCCCCAGGACCTGCTGGATAACCTGCTTAAGATCGCCGGCTTCCGGATCTTATACGGCGAATATTTTCAGGTCCTGACTCCCATTATTCCCTATTTAGTTTCTCTTTATCCTTCGGCAAGCTACAAGATAGCCGTGTCCCAAAAAAGAAAAAAATTCCTGAATATCCGGCGCACCTTGTCTATTAAAAAACGCCCGGAATTAGATTATCCTCTGGTTACAAATGATATCCCGGTCAATGAGGTTACCCGGCAGATGGTCCCGGTCATAAAGAATTTGTTTTCGGTCGAAAAAGATTATATCCGGATACTGGATATGGCGTTGTTTAACCTTTTGCTGATCTCTGAAAAATATCCGGCGCAAAAAAAAGAGATCGCGCGCCTGATAGATAAGTATAAAGATTATCCGGAGATGATCCGGGAAAAGACGGGTAAAAGGCTGCGAAACGGCCGTTATAACCTGCAGGTGATGATCACCCGGCGCTGCCATTTGCGCTGCCGCTACTGCCCGGTCAAAAAGGAGGAGAAAGATATAAGCGCCGAGTCGTTGTATCGCGCCGTAGAGCTGCTTTTTACTTCATCGCGCGATGCCGTAAGGCTGGACTTTACCGGAGGGGAACCCCTTTTGCGCTTTGACCTGGTCAAAAAGGCGGTGCAATATGCCAGGAAATTAAGCCGGGTAAAAAAGAAAGCCGTATCTTTTTATATGGTGACTAACCTGATCGCGCTTACCGATGAGATAGCGGATTTCCTGAAAAAAGAGGATTTTTTCCTGGAGCTTTCAGTGGACGGCGAAGAGAGATTCCATAATCTTTATAAAGTAGGTAAAGACAGGCGCTTGAACGCCTATCGCGCGACCGTTTTAAGCTTAAGATCCATTTTTTCAAGAAAAATAAATAATTACGCGGTAATGGTGGTCAGTCCTCCGGTCGTAAAATACCTGGGGCGGAATTTCTACCATCTTTTAAAGCTGGGTTTCAGGAATATCGGGATAAATTACGCGCTGGGCTTATCCTGGGACGGCAAAGAACGGAATGAATTTTTCCGCCAGATGGATATGGTTAAGTCCAGGTTCTACCCGCACCTGAAAAACGGCCTGATCAGATTGAGTAATCTTGAGTCCAGGATGGAGCCGTCGATACTCAACAGCGAGATCATGGTAGACGTAAACGGCGAGGTCCATTTATTGACGGATTGGCTTTTTGAAACACAGATGAAAATTAAGGCGCCGGCTTTGGGCCGGATCGGAGGATTGCGCAGCCTGGATGATATATACCTGGGCCGCTTCCGCACCCTGGAGCGCATGCTCAAGTATTGCCCTTCTCCACGGATAAAAAAAGCTATTTTTAACAATATTGATATGGGGAATGCCATGCAGGCATATTTAAAGGGATGGAAAAGCAAATAGAGGCGATAATCGATTCATTCAGGCTTGACCTTGACCAGAGGAAGCTGGAAGTCCTGGATAAGGTGCTTTTTTCTCTGCTGCTCAGAAAGGAGCTGTTATTATTGGAGGGCGGGAACAAGCCGGAGATACTGCGCTTGGGAAAAATTCTCTCGCGTTATTACGATTACCGGACTTTGATAGCGCGCAGGATATTTAAAAGCGCGCCCTCAGGCAGAAGCCTGGTTATTAAACACCTTTATCCGGCTCCCACACGCCTGATTCTGCTGATAACCCATAGCTGCCAGTTAAAATGCCGTTATTGCCGGGTCAGGAAATTTTCCGCTTCTATGGATGAGCGGGTTTTACTCAAAGGGGTAGAGTTACTGTTTACTTCCAACCGCGCGGACCTCCAGCTTCAATTTTTCGGCGGCGAACCCATTTTGAAGTTTGACCTGGTCCGCGAGGCGGTTGAATACGCTAAAAAGCTGAACCGGAAATTCAAGAAAGACCTTACCTTTATTTTGACCACCAACGGGATCGCTTTGACCAGGGAGAAGGTGGATTATTTTAAGGAAAATAACTTCATTATTGAATGCAGTATAGACGGGGAGATCGAAAATCAGCTTAAAATGCGCCGGGCGCGCGGCGGAAGGGATTATTACTCGGAGTTAACGGACAACCTGCGTTATTTATTCTCAAGCGGCGTCCCGCATTATTCCATCAGCGTGGTGATGCCGGATAACGTCTGGACTATGTCGCGTACTTTTGAACACCTGGTGAAGCTTGGATTTAAAAGGCTGCAGATGAATTATGCCCTTGGGGTTTTCTGGTCCCGGCCGGCAATAGGGCAGCTGTTCGTCCAGACCGAAAAAATAGAGCGGTTTTTAAAAAAACATAAAGGCATCGAATTTGTGAATTTGTCTTCCGTCAGAAAAGAGCCGGTAGTCTTGAATTCCGAATTGACGGTGGACTGCGACGGAGGCATATATTTAGAATCGGGGATCTGCCTGGAAGAGGATTTCGCGGCAATGAAAAAAAAGTTCCTGGTGGCCGATGTAAACCGAACGCGTGATATCAATCTGCTGGCCTCGACGCCTTTCCAGAATTTTTACCGTTTATCCAGGGTCTACGCGCAGGCCAGCCCCAGGTTCAGGAGGATCATCCTGAATAACATATTTTTAGGGCGGAAATACGACAAATTGATAAGACAATGGATATAACCCTGACCTTAAAATGCAATAATAACTGCCTCTTTTGTCCGCGCCAAGGTTACCTTAAGACCATTGCCTGCGTTTCTATAGAGGAGATCTATCGCGATATAGAGAAGACCCGCCGGGTCAGCGATGAGATCGCCCTTTCCGGCGGAGAGGTTACCCTGTTACCAGACCTGGAGGAGATCGTCGGTTTCTGCGGGGAAAGGGGCTTCAAGAAGGTCGGGATCATTACCAACGGGAGGCGTTTAAAAGATGTAAAGTTCGCTCAGCGCCTGATCCGGGCGGGGGTTAAGGATTTCGCGGTTTCTCTCTATAGCTGGCAGGATAAGATACACGACGCGATCACCCGCAAGAGCGGCAGCGCGCGCGATACCAAAAAAGGGCTGCTTAATCTACTCCGGCTTTCCCGCCGTTATCCCATAGGGATACGGGTAAATACGGTATTAAATTATTGGAATTACCGAGATTTGCCCGGAACGATAAAAAAACTTTTTTCTTACGGGGTGCGCAATTTTATTATTGCCGAACAAGTGGTTATCAACAGGAAGGCAGAGCATCTTCTGGCGCCGGAAATAAAAGACGCTTTAAGGCGGATATCAGACTTGACCTTAAAAAACACCCGCCTGGTTTTCAGGGGATTTCCTTTATGTTTCGCGCCCATCTGCGTGGGAGTATCTCCGGAAGGCTTCATCTTGAAAAAGCAGTCTCCCCGGATAATTTTAGAGAAACAAGAGATCGATACTCTGGTAAAGAAGAACAGTTCTAAAAATAAGTACCTGGAAGATTTCCGGAAGTTATTTACGCGCGTAAAAAAATGCCGCGATTGCGCCTTAGAGAAAAGCTGTCTGGGGATGCAGAAGGCATACTTGTAAAATGCTAAAAAAAAGGATCGTTCTTATAAACCCCACTAACCCGGAGCCGCCGCCGAATTATTTCGGTCCTCCTTACGGGCTGGGCCTGATCGCCGCCGCTCTTTTGAAGGACGGGCGGGATGTCCTGGCTTATGACTTTGACCTTGAGCCCCTGGAGGTCATGCTTTCCTCGATCCGGGGGATCATCAAAAGGGATAAGCCGCGTTATATCGGAATCTGCATCCAGAGCTGCAGCCGCGGATCAGTTTATAAATTATTAAGCCGGATCCGCCAGATCGATAGATCGCTGACCGTTATTTTAGGCGGCCCGTTCGCTTCCATCAAATACGATCTGTTGTTGAGGAATTTCCCGGTCGATTATGTGGTGATCGGGGATGGAGAGAGGACATTACTTGAGCTTTTGAATTGCCTGGAAAAAAAAGAGGACCTCAAAAAAGTCAACGGCCTGGCTTTTCTTTCGGGCAGGCGCCTTTACCTGACTCCGGAAAGGAGGAAGGTGGTCGACCTGGATTTACTGCCTTATCCGGCTTTCCATCTATTTAGGGATTTTGACCGGAAGGTTAACGCGACTGGGGACAAGGAAAGAGCGGCAGTCGATTTCATCCTGGGCAAAAGATGCGCCAGCGTTAAGAATTCGCTGCTTATGCTTTCTTCCCGCGGTTGTATCTACAGTTGCAATTTCTGCCCGATGAGCGGGGTCTTTAAGGATAAGATCAGGTTCCATAGCCCGAAGTATTTTGTGGATATGGTGGAGTATTTTCACAAAAAATACGGGATAAGGGATTTTACATTCGGGGATAATACTTTTACCCTGGTCAGGAAGCGGGTTATAGAAATATGCGGGGAGATAGTCGAGAGGGGCTTAAAGATAAGATGGAGTTGTATGACCCGCGCGGATTACGTGGACGGAGTTTTGCTTGAAAAAATGTCCGGCGCGGGGTGTTTTGAGGTTTCTTACGGCATAGAAAGCGGCTCGGAAAAGATCCAGAGGCTTATCGGTAAGAAATTGGACCTTGGAAAAGCGAAAGAGGCTTTTCGCTTGACCCGGGAAGCGGGGATGCGCAGCATTCTGATGCTTATGGTCGGCAATGTCGGGGAGAGCGCGCGGACGATCAAAGAAACCCGGGCCTTTATCAAGGATCTGGATCCGGATAACATTTTAGTCAAGATCGTCAAGGTATACCCGGGAATAAAGATACACGATATCTTCGAGAAGAAAGGCCTGCTTAAGAAAGATTACTATCTTACCTGTGACCACCATCCTCCGGTATTTACCGTCGAGCATTCTGAGGAAGAATTACAGGAATTGGCCGAAATGATCCAGCCCCGGATTACCTATATCCAGGCGGGCAGCGCCTGTAATAATAATTGCCTCTCTTGCCTTCTGGATAAAAAACAAAAAGATAAGAGCCTGCAAGAGGTAAAGAATGAACTGGCGCTGGCTTCAACCAGAGGGGAGCAGGTCGTCCTTTTCGGCGGCGAACCTTTCCTGCGCAAAGATATTTTTGAGATCCTGGATCATGCCGGTAAGCTGGACATCCACCATTTTTATATTTACAGCAACGCCAGGGTCTTTATTTACCGGAAGCTGGCCCAGGCGGTGAACAAGACCATTCTGCGCAAGATGATCATTCCTTTTTTCGGCTTTACGCAGGAGCACGACCGTTCCTGCAGGATGGAGGGGGCTTTTCTCCAGGCTATCGAGGGGATAAAGAATATCAAGAGTTTCGCCCCGCGTATAAAGATAGAGGCGGCGGTGTATATCTGCGGCCCGGGATTAAAAACCCTGGCCGGCCTGACGCATTATCTATCCAATTCGGGGATAGATGAATTCAGGTTTATTTTTTTTAGAGATTCCCTGGGTATGGTTGGGGCTAAAGGCAGGCTTTGTCCTGCGCTATCCCAAGCAGTCCGGGAATTAAAGGGCGTCCGTAAATTCCTGGGCCAGGTCAACAAGCCTTGGCGGTTGGAAGGAATCGCGCCCTGCGCGGCGGGCAGCTTCAAGGATGATCTACTCGAATACCGCTATCCGTTCAATGAAGTCATCGGCCTTGACGGAAAAATAACCGGATCCAGCCGGATACGCGAGCGTGAAAAAGAAAAAATGATTTTTTGTAAAAATTGCAAAGAAAGCGGATCGTGCGAAGGAATATGGAAGGAGTATTTAAGAAGCTATGGCCGGAGTGAATTCAAGCCTATCTGATAAGGAAACGAACCTGAGAAACCTGATGGTCGTTCCGACCTATAAATGCCAGATGGCCTGCCGTTACTGTTTTATTAACCGCAGCCGGGCCGATATGCCGGAAGAGACGCTTTATCGCGCGATAGACCTGCTTTTGACTTCTCCTTGCCCGGAGGTCGAACTGCAGTTTTTCGGGGGAGAGCCTTTACTAAGGTTTGACCTGGTAAAGAAGGCTATCTGGTATGCTGAAGCAAAAAGCCGGGAAAAGTCAAAAAAGATAAAATACTTTCTGGTTACTAACGGTTTACTTTTAGATGAAGATAAGCTGACATTTCTGAAGCAGTATAATACAACCATAATGTTGAGCCTGGACGGCGCAAGAGAAACGCAGGTTCAGAACCGGCCCTTGCTTAAAGAGGACGGCGGCCGTTATTTTGATCCGCTGCTCCGTAATTTAAAAGGCTTATTCGGCAAGACGGGGAAATCCTGCGTTAATCTGGTCTTTTTGCCGGGAAACATAAAAAAGTTAAAGGCCAACTTTGATTTTTTAACCGGCTTAGGGGTCAAGGATATCCGCCTATCTTATGCTATCGGGGCAGATTTTCAGAGGAAAGACCTCTCAGCGTATGCCCGCGAGCTTAAGAAGATAATTAAAGCCGCCCAGATAAAGGGGGTGAACCTGCTGAACCTGGACGACGAAGAGCCATGCTTTTTTATCCCGCAGATAACTATCGGCTCTTCGGGAGACGTTTATGTGGGATGCAATTTTATCCTGGAGACCGTATTTCCGGAATGCGTGGGGCTGATGTATGCCGGAGAGCTTAAGCGTATAAAAGATATTTCCCGTTTAAAGCGGACCAGGCAGGAGCAGTCAAGGATGTTCATCAGGGAAAAAAGGAAATTAAATGTTAACGTGATTAAAAATATCTATTTTGGCATCGGCATCTACGCCCTCTTGAAGTATTGGCAGTTATCTGAGGAATACGCGTCTCTGGCCTCCGGGATCGATCTATCCGGTAAAGGGAAGGCAAATAGCCGCGGGGCCGCAAAGTGCCTGCCCAAGTTGTCCGGGCAGGGCGCCGGCCGTCTCGCCGAGGTCATCGTTGACCCCAAAGATCTGGGATCCTTGATCCCCTGCGCCATGTCCGTGCTGGCAAGCGGAGCCCGAAAAATAAAGTTTTCGCCCAAGTTAGGTGTTTTCTGGCCAGAGGATAAGATCGCCGATTATTTTATCCTGCTTTATAATATGATCGAGATATTACAGGAGAAAAAAGAGATAGCAATAATCAATATATCCGACCAGGGCTTTGAAGCGCGGAGCGTAAAAAAAGTTTCTCCGGCAGCCGCCCTGAAGGAAGCCGCCCGGATCTTGCCTGCCGGGCGCCTGGCCAGGAAAACCATTTTAAATAACCTGGCCTTAATGGAGGTGTCCCATAGTTTCTTCGGCAAATTCCGTCAATAGCGTAATGTTCATGACCACTTATGCCTGTCAGCTCGCCTGCGAGTATTGCCAGGTAAAGCAGTCCAAAGCCTTTATGCCTATGGATGTTTTTAAAAAAGGCGTGGACCTCCTTTTAAGTACGGAAAGCGATGAATGCCAACTGCGATTTTGGGGAGGGGAGCCCCTTTTGAGATGGGATCTTATCCAAGAGGGGATAGCCTGGGCGGAGAAGAGGGCCGCGGAGAAAAGGAAAACAATAACGTTCATGATCACGACCAACGGCTTGCTTCTGGACCAGGGGAAAATAGATTTCCTTAAGAAACATCCGGTGAAAATAATGTTCTCTTGCGACGGCGATCAAAAGGCGAACCAAGCCCACCGCCTTCTCCAGGACGGGAAAAAGTCTTCCGCCAGGCTTTTAGCTAATTTGAAGCTTCTGATAAGATCGGGCCTGCCTTATTTCGTTCATATGATCGTCACCCCTTCGACAGTCCGCGGCCTTTCCAGGAATCTTTATTTTCTAAAGGGCTTAAAGGTGGAAAAAGTACAGCTCTGTTATCAGGACGCGGTAATATGGCCGGCCGGGAAACAAAAGATTTTGCTCGAGCAGATCAGCAAGTTCGTCCTTTCGGGCGATCATTATCAATTCTTGATGAATTTCGTCAATGACTGCGAACCGACGATACTGGGGCACGAGATACTCGTCGACGTGGACGGGAAGGTTTATTATGACGGCGCCATCTTTATGGAGAAGAGGTTCCCCCGGCTGCGCGGCCTCTGCCGCTTAAAAAAAGCGGATCAAATAAAAAAGGCCGATTCTTTGTACCTGCCGAGACGGTATTTCTACCGCATATTTGAAAGCGCCTGCGGCAAGGAAGATAAGCAGGTCTTCCTGAATAATATCGGGCTGGGGTTTAAGGTGGATAATCTATTTAACAGCTTGTATTATAAACATCAGTCCCTGCATTCCAATGAGCATCCTTTATTGATACCCATAATCAAGGGGGATTTTGCTTCGCAAAGAAGCGTGCTTGGCAGGCTGGGGATAAAATCTCTGTTTTTGTATCTGGAAACGCCCTGTTCGAATGATTGTATTTTCTGCAGGCATAAAGACTGCGTAATGCCCAGCGATTTCTTTAAGGCCGAGTTGAAGCTTAAAGATAATCTGAAAATAGGGGCAAAAAAACTCTGCATAATCGGCAACGACCCTCTTTTGTATCCGGAAATACCGGAAATACTGGGATTGGCTAAGAAATACGGTTTTAGAGAAATAGAAATAATGACTTCCGGGGAAAGCCTTGCTGATACCGCTTTCTGCCGCGCGCTTATAAATAAAGGAGCCAGCGCTTTTTCCCTGCCGATCTTTTCCGATGATCCGGATCTCCACGATCATATCGTCGGCAGGAAGGGAAGTTTTGAAAAAGTGATCCGGGGCGTTAAGAATGCCTTGAAATACAAGGCCGGAGTTTTTATCCATACCAATTTGATCAAACAGAACCTGGATCATATCCCGGCCCTGGAGAATTTCGTGCGCCAGGAGCTTAAAGCACCCTTTGTTATTTTGCCCATCAGGCCTAAGACGGCTAATCTTTCCTTTGCGGAACTTATGCCTTCTTATGCCGAGATCATCGATAAACTGCGCGGGGTGCGCTCCCTTTTGGTTTTACCTTTATGCGTCGTCCAAAGGATCCAGCAAGATAAATTCAGGGCCGGGGGAAGCCAGATCTCCGATTCGATGAAGCTTTATTTCCTGGACCAGCGTTTCCTTAAACCCGGGATATGCAAGAATTGTTCTTATTCTCACGCGTGTCCCGGTTTATTCAAGGAATACGCGCAGCTTTACGGATTGGATGAAATAAAACCCATCAGAAGATGAAAGAGACCCTGAAAACAGACACCGCCGCTTTGAACGGCGCCCTAAAGAAGATGGGGATAAAAAATCCCTTTGAAAGCCCCCTGTTGGATGATGTTTACTTTACGCTGTCCCTGGCCTGCTGTTGGAGGTGCCACGTTTGCCCCTGGTGGGGAGAGAAGGGGTCTTGCCATGACCGGAAGTTTTTGGATAAATATAAGCCGGCCTTGACTGAAAAGGAGCTGCAAAGGTTCACCGATGAGATCATTTCCTATCATCCTAAAAGGATCAGCCTGTCCGGGGGAGAGCCGTTGTTGTATAAGCAGTGGCATGTCCTGGCCGAAAAAGCGCATAAAAAAGGCATTAAGGTTTCTTTATTGACTAACGGCGCGCTCCTGGCGGACAACTTTACGAAAATAAAGGGAACGGTAGATGAGGTGCATGTTTCGCCCGGTGGGCCTCCGTCGGTATTCTCTTCCTATACTAAAAGGCCGCTGTCCCATTTTAAGGCGTTGATGGCAGGGTTAAAGAAGATAACCGATCTAAAAAAAAGGAACGGCAATAAGCCTTTTTTAAGCATTCTTTATACTATCTCCGAATTGAATTACGCCCAGATGGAAGAACTGATAAAGTTAATGACGCGAAATAAGATCAAAATAGACCGTTACAGCTTTCAGCACATGATGTTCATCGGGCGCCGTTCGTTTAAGGCGCAAAAAGCGGTCTTCTTGAAAGAATTCAAGATCAAGGATATGGATTTCTGGAAAGGCTATACTTATCTTCCTTCCGGGATCGACTTCGCCAGGTTCAAGCAGGAGATAAAAAAAGTGCAAAAATACCAGAATGTGGAATTTATCCCTTATTTTCAGCCGGAAGAAGTAGAGGCTTATTACAAGGACAGCCGGGATGGCCTGCATTATTCAAATTATTGCACCGCGCCCTGGCATCAGCTGGATATTATGCCTAACGGAGACGTTTTTATATGCTTTGGTTATTTTCTCGGTAACATCCGGGATAATAAATCCTTCGCGGCCATATGGAACGGCCCAAGGGCGAGAAAACTGCGGCAGTATGTCAGCCGCAGGCTGTTCCCCGCCTGTAATGGCTGTTTTTACCATTACAGCGACCGGGTGAAATAATCCTGTTATAATAAAAAACTATGGACTATCCTGAAAACTGGTTTTATCAACATCATTTTTGTTGCGGGAGATCCTCCGGGAAGCTGTTCGCCGGGCTTATGGGTTTATCCGGAAGGAGCGGTTTGAGATTGGAGGCAATATCCTGGAAAGGTTATTTTGAGATCAGGCTTATAGATAATAAAAGCCAGGGGTTATTCATAATAGTAGTAAAGGAATATAAAAAAGAAGAAGAATGGATGTATGGGCAATACGCAAATGATATACTGGATAACAATTTCATAATTTTATCCAGGCAGGGTGAATCAAGAAGCGACATAAAAAGCGTCCTGAGCTCTCTTAGGAAAAACTTAAGCGCCTTAACTCCTTCTGAGTTGTTCAAAGCGGTGTATAATGATAATAACAGCTCCTTCCGGGAAGTAGCTAACGCGGGCCCCCAGGATAAAGGCGCGCCGGTGAATTTTTGCAACTCGTTCTATGAGTGGGGCAATAGCAGGATGGGGCATACCTTCATGTTAAATTATAGTTTGATACTGGATGAGGACCACTGGATAGGCTTTGCCCAGCCCAGGCATGTTTTCTTGAGGTGCGGGGACGTGGAGTGCAATAACAGCGAGAGCCCTTTGAATTTCCGGACCTGCGGAAAGGAATACGCCTTCCCGTCAAGGGGGCTTCTCCACGAATCCAGGGGCCAGGATCTGATAAGGGGAAAGCGGTCTTTCAGTAAGGTGCTCCTGCGTTCGGCCATCCTCGACCTTAAAGATGAAGATATCATTATGGGGACCGATTCTAAAGTATACGAGGTGTTAAACCGGATAACCCGCGAGGATAATATACCCGTTAATGTCCTTTACACCTGCGTGAACAAGGTGATCGGCACCGACATTATTTCTTTGATAAAGCAAATAAATAAAAATAATAAGGCCCAGGTCGTCTATACTGAATGCAGCTCCGAAAAAAATCCCGGGGAAGCTTTCGCGGAACTGATGAGGAGCATAAAGATCGGGGTAAAACATAAGGTAAAAGATAAGACCTATAACTTAATCGGATATAAGGATGACCGGGGCATGGCGGAATTGACGCAGCTGTTGGGAAAGATCCTTGGCCTGAAGTTGAATATCAGGGTCTTTCCTTATGTGGACCTGAAGACTTTAAAAGATTTCTATAAAGGCCGCCTGCAGGTATTGAACCAGATGGCGATCTACCAGGGGGTCTTTAATAATGTATTTAAGGGTTCTGACCTGGATACCTTGACGCCTCCGGCCCCTTATGGAATAAAAGACAGCGTCGAGTGGTTAAGGTCCATAGCCGGTTTTTTTAAAGTCCCGCTTGATAGTAACAAAGAATGGAAGCGTTATTACCAAGGAAAGATCAGAGAGTGGAAGGCGTTGACCGCAACAGCGCGTAAATACAGGCTCGCGTTCATTATTTCCGGTGATGACGTTGAATTATTGACCAGCCCGGCGAAATACCCTCTCGGCGTGCCTATTCTAAGGTGCTTGGAGGAGATGGGGTTCGGCCTGGATATACTGCTTACTACGGACGAAGATCCGGATAAGCATAGGCAAACAATAACAAGTTTTCTGGAAGGCGGTAAAAAACATAAGATTGAAAAGTTAAACGATCCCGCTAAAATAGAGGAGTGGATCTCGGGCTCTGATTGCAGATGCGTCTATTCGGATTTCCGTAATGATCTGAGGATAATATCGAACGGCAAGATGCAGTTCTCGGCCTCTGATTTCCAGGAAGGGTTGGACGGGGCCCTGCGCACGCTTCAGGGGCTGCTTGAGCTTTGCGGGATAAATTTTTTCAACCGGTACCGTAGGTATAAACAGCAGGCAAAGCCTGTATTGATAGAAGGGGCATATGAAGAGGCGGTTAGAAGATTTTAGGGATATCCAGAGGAAACTGAATTATACTTTTCTGAACGGCGTTTTTCTCGTCATTAACGCGATACCGGATGCCTATCTTCTATTGGACGCGCCGCCTTGCGGTTACAATAAGATGTATTTTGTCCACAAGACGCACGATCTCTTCTCGGACCTGAGCCGCAGGAACACCACCCATAGGATCTGCTGCACGGAAGTCCGGCCGGACGATATCATACACGAGAGGGACGATCAGATATCCCGCCTGATGTTAAGGGTTGCCAAGGAGAAGGATTGCGGTGTTGTGCTGGTTTGTTCCATGCCGATGGCCACGATCACCGGAACGCAGTACGGATTGATTGCCGATAAGGCGCAGAAAAAGACCTCAATACCGTTACTGGAGATACCTTCAAAGAGCCTGCAAATGGATTGGCTTGGCGGTTACGACGAAACGCTCCTGGCTATGGCAGGCAAGATGGATCTTAAGAAAAATTCCCAAAAGAGCGGTAATGCCGCTATAGTCGGGTATCTTTTTGACAGGAACGAAGGCGACCATATCGGGAACCTTAATGAACTTGCCAGGATCCTGGCCGGATTATCTCTGGATCTGGTGTCGGTATGGCTGAGCGGCTGTCCATTCGGCCGGCTGCGCGATATCGAGAAGGCAAAAACCATTATATCCCTGCCCTACGGCAGAAAAGCGGCAAGAGAGATCGCGCGCAAAACCGGGGCGGACCTGATCGAATTAGATATACCGCTGGGGATAGAGAATACGAAGGAATGGGTTTGCCGGATCGGGAGCAGGCTGGGCCGGAGCAAACAAGCGCAAACCTTCATTGATGAAGAATTAAAGGAGGTCATCCCGGTCAATAATCTGGTGGCCCCCGAATATATCCTGGGCAAGACATTCTCGCTTGCCGCGGACCCCTATTTATGCCATTGCCTGGCCGGGACATTAACCGACCTGGGGGGCAAGATCAGCCAGGCAGTGATATTCGGAACGCCGCAGGCGAACAAGAACATAGCTTTTTATAAGCAGCCTTCTTTCGATATTATTTATGAGCCGAGGTACGGCGAGGCCTTCGACCTGGACACGTCAAAAGCGGATATATTCATTGGCAACAGCCAGATATCCAGCCTCCTGCGCATTAAAAATAATAAAAAGCCGTTTATGGAATTGGGTTTTCCTTCTTTTAATTATCATTGTTTAAGCGTAAGCCCTTTATGGGGTTTTAAAGGATACGTAAATTTTTTGAACCGGATAATCAACTCCCGAGGAGAAGGGCATGAAGAAAGTCAATAAAATAGTGATATACGGCAAAGGCGGCATAGGCAAGAGCATGATCGCCAGCAACCTGAGCATGATATACGCCAGGCAGGGCCTGAAGGTGCTGCAGATCGGGTGCGACCCGAAACATGATTCGACGATCCGGCTTCTGGGGGAAAGGCAGAAAATAAGGACGGTCATGGATATCGTGGCCAAAAAGAGCCCGGTTAACCTGACC
>JAQTUY010000097.1 GCA_028707105.1 Candidatus Omnitrophota bacterium
GTGTGCTCTTCCGATCTCGAAGAAGGAGCGGCTTTCCCGGACCTGATCGTTATTGACGGGGGCAAGGGGCAGCTGGGAGCGGCGCAGGCCGTATTGAATGAGTTAAAAGCGCGTATCCCCGCGATCGGTATTGCCAAGGAGAATGAAGAGATATTCAGCTCATCTACCGGCAGGGGATTAAGGCTGGGCATGGATTCGCCGGCCCTGCACCTGGTCCAGAGGGCGCGCGATGAGGCGCACCGCTTCGCGCTGGCCTATCACAGGGTCTTGCGAAGAAAGAAGATGATCGGCAGATAGGGCTTGGGAGCTTGAATATGACACCATTCGCCAAAAAAGTGTATAAAGCGGTTTTAAGCATTCCCATAGGCCAGGTGCGCAGCTATAAATGGGTGGCCCAGGCTGCCGGGCGCCCCCGGGCTTTCCGGGCAGTGGGGCAGATACTTAAGAATAATCCTTATCCTTTGATCATACCCTGTCACCGGGTAGTCAAGTCCGACCTCTCGCCGGGCGGTTATGTATTCGGGGGGAAACTTAAGAAAACCCTGTTAAATTTAGAGAAAGAAATCAGGGATTTAGTGGTATAATATTAATCGCTTCTTATTTTAGCAGGCAGGATCACTGACGTTTCGCCATAACGGAAAAAAAGAGGTGCTTATGTTTATCAAGAAATATCTGGAAAAGATGATCGAGGAGAACGCCTCGGATTTGTTTGTCCGCGCGGGCGGCCTGGTACGCATGAGGATCGACGGCAGGGTCACTACCGTCGATGAGCATGTGATGACCGTGGAAGAAGTCTTTGAGTCGGTCAAAGAGATAACCAGTGAGCCTCAGAAAGAGGCGTTCCGCAAGAACCGCGATGTCGATTTCGCTTTTTATTCCCAGGAACTGGACCACCGTTTCCGGGTCAGCCTTTTTCTGCAGCGCAACTGGCCGGCAATGGTCATCAGGCTGGTGCAGAACAGCACCCAGAACTTTGAAGAATTGGGGCTGCCCGGGGACGTCTTAAAGAAATTATGCACGGAGTCGCGCGGGATGGTCCTTTTGACCGGAAGCGCGGGAAGCGGTAAGTCCACCACTATTGCCAGCATGATCGCCCATATCAACGAGACGATGAATAAGCATATTCTTACCGTCGAGGAGCCTATTGAATTCACCTTTAACGACAGTCATTCCATAGTAAACCAGAGGGAACTGGGGCTGGATGTTTCTTCTTATGCCGTTGCCTTGCGGGCCTTTACCCTGCAGAGCCCGGACGTCATCTATATCGGCAATATCCGCGACCAGGATACGATGTTCTCGGCGATGACCGCGGCTGAGACCGGGGTCCTGGTTTTCAGCACACTGCATACCATCAACGCGTTTCAGACCGTGGAGAGGATCGTTAATTTCTTCCCTCCGCACCAGCATAATGAGATCAGGATGCAGTTGTCTTTTACCCTCAAAGGGGTCATTTCACTGAGGCTGGTTCCCCGCAAGGACGGCACCGGCCGCGTCCCCGCCTATGAGGTCATGCTGTTAACTCCCACTATCGCGCGCCTTATCAGGGAGAACAAGGTCTGGGAAATACCGCATTTTATCGAAGAGGGCAAGATCTTCGGGATGCAGTCTTTTATGCAATCCCTGGTCAAACTGGTAAGGGACGGGACCATCACCGAAGAAATAGGAGCGGAGTTCGCCGATAATAAAGAAGAGTTTTACCAGGCTTTAAAAGGTATCAAAAAAGTCAGCAATATGGAGTAATCATGCTCGAAGAAATAAAGACGAAACTGGAAGAGGCAAATTCAAAGCTGCAACAACTAAGAGGTTATCTTTGACGTCGATAACAAAAGACAGCAGATCGACGCGTTAACTCTCCAGATGTCCCAAGCCGGCTTCTGGGATAACAATGAGGCCGCTTCGCAGGTCATCAGCAAACTAAAAGTCCTAAAGGCTTCCGTTACTCCCTGGGATGAAGCTTCCTTAAAATACCGCGACATACTCGAGATGGCCGCTATCCTCAAGGAAGAAGAACGGGACATGCTTTTTGAAATACAGACGGACCTGGCGTCTTTAGAAAAGCAATTGGAGCGCCTGGAGTTTAAGACCCTGCTCAGCGGAAAGTTCGATCCCAATAACGCCATTTTGAGTATCAATGCCGGAGCGGGCGGGACAGAGTCCTGCGATTGGGTATCCATGCTTTTGCGCATGTATACGCGCTTCGCGGAAAATAAGGGTTATACCGTTAAGACCATCGATATACTATACGGCGAAGAAGCGGGTATTAAGAACGTCACCCTGTTTATGGAAGGCGAGTACGCTTACGGTTACTTAAAGTGTGAACGGGGGGTACACCGTTTGGTACGTATTTCTCCCTTTGACGCCAACAAACGCCGGCATACTTCATTTGCCTCTGTTGATGTTATTCCCCAGATCGAAGGGGAAATAGATATCAAGATCGAAGAAAAAGACCTGAGGATAGATGTTTTTCGCTCATCGGGCCCCGGAGGCCAGAGCGTAAACACTACGGATTCGGCGGTAAGGATAACGCATCTGCCTACCGGCTTGGTTACGCAGTGCCAGAATGAGCGTTCGCAATACCAGAATAAGCAGAACGCGCTGTCGATATTAAAGGCGCGCCTGTATGAGTTGGAGAGTAGCAAGAAGGAAGAGGAGCTTGCCAGCCAGAGCGGCGATAAGCGCAAAATAGAATGGGGCAGCCAGATACGTTCCTATGTCATGCACCCGTATAATTTAGTCAAAGACCACCGCACGGATTTTGAGACCGGCAACGTCCCGGCTGTTATGGACGGTGGATTAGATGAATTCATTGAAGCATTTTTGAAGAAACAAGCTAAAGGATAAAATAAAATGTTAGGACATGTCAGAAAATTATTACTCAATCAGAAACAATCTCAACTTAAAAAAAAGTATCCGGGGGCTGACATTGTCCTGCATAAGGATATGCCTTCGCCTTCGATAGGCAAGGTCATCGAGCTGGCAAAGATGGTCAGCGGTATTAACGCCCTGGAGCCCAAGATAAAGGCGCTTTCCGATATTCAGATACGCCAGAGGGCGGGCCAGCTTAAAGAGCAGCTCCTGGCTACAGCGGCGAAATACCAGCCGGACCTGGATCAGATCAGGGGAGAGATCGCCTCGGCTACCATCCAGGACGAAAAGAACAAGGTCAAGGAGAGGCTGAAGATTACCCAGAATGAGATCTTTGATGAAGTATTGCCGGAGGTTTTCGCGTTAGTGCGCGAGGCAGCCCGGCGTACGGTCAACATGCGCCATTTTGACGTCCAGCTGGCCGGAGGGATAATTTTGCATGAAGGCAGGATCTCCGAGATGGCCACTGGCGAAGGCAAGACCCTGGTAGCGACCCTTCCGGCGTGTTTAAACGCTCTTTTAGGCCGCGGGGTGCATGTGGTCACGGTCAACGATTACCTGGCCCGGCGCGACTCGGAATGGATGGGCCCGATCTATCAATTCCTGGGTTTAAGCGTAGGGGTTATCCAGCACGATATGAACGATGAGGCCCGCCAGAGGGCGTATAACTGCGATATTACTTACGGGACCAATAATGAATTTGGTTTTGATTATTTGCGCGACAATATGAAGTACTCGATGGAAGATCTGGTGCAGAGGCCTTTTTATTTTGCCATCGTTGACGAGGTGGATTCGATCCTGATCGATGAAGCGAGAACGCCGTTGATCATTTCCGGAGCGGCCGAGGAAGCCACGGATAAGTATTATACCGTCAACAGGATCGTGCCCAATCTCAAAGGAAGGATAATTCTGGAGAAGGATGAGATAGACGCCAAATATAAAGGCAAGGACCTTTCGCTCGGCTACGATTATATTATTGACGAAAAGGCCCATACCGCCAATATCACCGAAGAAGGGGAAAGAAAGGTTTGCGGCCTTTTGGGAGTGGCTAATTTGCACGAGCTAAACACCATGGAACTGCGCCATCACGTCATCCAGGCCCTGCGCGCCCATAATCTTTATAAGAGAGACGTGGATTATGTGGTTAAAGAGGGCGAGGTCATTATCGTGGATGAATTTACGGGCAGGCTGATGCCGGGAAGGCGCTGGTCAGACGGCCTGCATCAGGCGGTCGAGGCCAAGGAGGGTATCAAGATAGAACGCGAGAACCAGACCCTGGCGACCATCACCTTTCAGAATTATTTCCGCATGTATGATAAATTATCCGGGATGACCGGTACCGCGTTTACCGAGGCCAACGAATTCAAGGCGATCTACGGCCTGGATGTAGTGGTAGTTCCGACTAACCGCCAGCTTATCCGTAACAATTACGCCGATTGCATCTATAAGACTGAAGATGAAAAATTCAATGCCGTAGTTTCCGAGATAGTAGACTTGCATAGCAAGGGCCAGCCGGTATTGGTGGGCACCATATCCATACAGAAGTCGGAGCATCTGGCTGATATGCTCAAGCGCAGGGGAGTACCGCATCAGGTATTGAATGCCAAGTATCACGAATTGGAAGCCCAGATCGTGGCCCAGGCCGGAAGGTTTGAAGGCGTGACTATCGCCACTAATATGGCGGGCAGGGGGACCGATATTTTACTCGGCGGGAACCCCGATTATATGGTTAAGAATTTGTTAAAACAGCAGGGGGTTGGCCCGGTAGACGGTAATTATCAGGAAGAATACCAAAAGACCTACGAGAGGTTCAGGAAGCAGACCGAGGAAGAGCATAAGAAGGTGGTGGAATTGGGGGGTCTGCATGTCCTGGGCACGGAGCGTCACGAAGCCCGGCGTATCGATAATCAGCTGCGCGGGCGTTCCGGCCGTCAGGGCGACCCCGGTTCTTCGCGTTTTTACGTTTCTTTGGAAGACGAGCTGATGCGGCTTTTCGGCTCGGACAAGATGATTGGCCTGATGGATAAACTGGGGTTGGAAGAAGGCCAGCGTATCGAACACCCCTGGATCACCAAGTCCATCGAGATTGCCCAGCGCCGCGTGGAACAGTATAACTTTGAAATAAGAAAGCAGTTACTGGAATATGATAACGTAATGAATAAACAGCGCGAGATCATCTACGGGCAGCGCCGTTCTATCCTGGAGGGCGCCTCTTTAAAAGAGGATGTGCTGGATACAGCTTATGATTTTATCGATGATTGCGTGGACAGATACCTGGTGGAGGATGTTTCATCCGGAAAAGAAAGGGATATTGCCGCGTTCCTTGAGATCCTCAAGGGTAAGTTCGGTATTGAAATGCCGGCTGAGACGGTGGACGGCTGGACCAGGGAATTGGCCAAGCAGGAACTGTATAAGAAGATCGATGAGATCTATGCCGAGAAGGAGAGAGCGTTCGGAGGACAGATACGGGAATTAGAACAGATGATATTCCTGCAGATAATCGATTCCAAATGGAAAGATCATTTGTATAGTATGGATTATTTAAGGGAAGGGATAGGCCTGCGCGCCTACGGCCAAAGAGACCCGTTAGTGGAGTATAAGCGCGAAGGTTTCAATATGTTCCAGGAGATGGTGGGCGGCATCAAGGAAGAAGCGCTGGACATCATCTTCAAGATGCAGGCGGCCAAGCCTTCTGCCGAGAAGTTTAAAGGCGTCTTCAGCGAGGTCTCACAGGAGATGGTGCATAAGGAGATGGAAAGTTTTACTCCGCCTCCGGCGCGGGTTGAACAGGGTGAGCCGGAAGATTTTCAGTCTCAACAGCCGCAAGAGCAAAAGCACGAGCCTAAACAAGCGCATAACGTGTATTCCAATGTCGGCCGGAATGACCCCTGCCCCTGCGGAGCGCTCGACCCGGCCACCGGCAAGCCCATTAAGTTTAAAAAGTGCCACGGCCGCTAAGCCGTTATGGTATAATTAATGAGGCCATGACTTACGGAGCGAAGCGACGTAAGTCATCTGGCCGAATTAATCCCTGCACAAGAGCTTTACTGTCAAGTGCAGGGAGGATAGGCAGAGAAGTTTTTACTGCGCCTGTAGCTCAAATTTAATGAGGCCATGACTTACGGAGCGAAGCGACGTAAGTCATCTGGCCGAATTAATCCCTGCACAAGAGCTTTACTGTCAAGTGCAGGGAGGATAGGCAGAGAAGTTTTTACTGCGCCT
>JAQTUY010000006.1:0-1240 GCA_028707105.1 Candidatus Omnitrophota bacterium
CTTTTACCGGTTCCTTTGCCGCTTCTTTTGCTTTTTCTCTCTTGGGAGCCTTCTTTTCCTTCTTCTGCTCGGTGAGCTCGAAGATGACTATTTCGGCATCGTCGCCTCTGCGCCTGCCCCAGGGCATGATCCTGGTATATCCGCCTGTCCTCTTGGCAAACCTCGGCCCTATTTCCTTAAAGAGACGACTGACCATGCCGTGGTCGCAGAGGACCTTAAAAGCCTGCCTGCGGGAGGCAAGGGTATTATCCTTGGCCAATGTGATCATTTGCTCGGCCAGGGCTTGAGCCGCTTTAGCTTTACCTTTTGTGGTAAAGATCCTCTGCTCAAGCAAAAGGCTGCGCACGATAGAATTAAGCGTGGCCTTATGCCAGCTCGTAAAACGATTCAATTGATGTCTTTGTTTTTGATGTCTCATAGGTTTACCATTGTTAAGTTTATCCCGCCTGCGGCGGGATAAATTCGGCCATGCGGCTTATGTTCGCTTGCGCTCCATAAGCCGCGGCCTCATTTATTTTTTTAGTTTTTTAGGATCGAACTGCAGACCTAATGTCAGATTCATCCCGTCAAGCAAACCCTTTACTTCGGTTAATGACTTCTTACCGAAATTTTTAAAAGCCAGCATCTCTTCTTCGGATTTCTTGACCAGATCGGCTATGGTCTTGATGTTCGCCTCTTTTAAGCAGTTTGAGCTGCGCACTGAAAGCTCAAGCTCCGAGATCGGCAGTCTTAGCTTCTCATATAACGAGGTTTCTTCCGGCGTCATCTCCGCGTCCGCTTCCTCTTCCTCTTCCGGAAGCTGCCCGAAATTAACGAATATATCCAGATGCCTCTGCAGGATATTTGACGCGTACAACAAGGCGTCCTTGGGGGAGATAGAGCCGTTGGTGCAGATCTCCAGGATCAGCCTGTCATAATCCGTCCTCTGCCCCACGCGGGTATTCTCAACCAGAAAATTCACCTTGCTCACGGGGGTAAAAATGGAATCTACGGGAATAACCCCTATAGCCTGGTCTTCCTTCTTATTTTGCTCCGCGGGAACATAACCCCGGCCGCGGCATACTTCCATTTCAACGTGGAACTTGGCGTCTTTCGTAAGAGTGGCGATATGCAGCTCGGGATTGATCACCTCGATCGTCTCATCTAAGATGATATCCTTGGCGGTCACCGCTCCCTTGGTATCCTTCTTGATATATACTGTCTTGGGTATCTTGGAATGGCTTCTCAGGATTATCTTCTT
>JAQTUY010000006.1:1340-26467 GCA_028707105.1 Candidatus Omnitrophota bacterium
ATAAACGTGGTTATGGCGCACTATCTGCCTGGCCTGCGCCCGTGACGAAGCCATACCCAGCTTGAATATGACATTATCGATCCGCCTCTCAAGAAGCTGAAGCAGGATCTTTCCGGTAACGCCTTTGGTCTTGGTAGCCATGCTGAAATATTTGCGGAACTGGCGTTCCATAACGCCGTATATCCTTTTGACCTTCTGTTTCTCTTTTAACTGCAAGCCGTAGTTGGAAGCCTTGCTCCTTCCCTGGCCATGGTCTCCCGGAGCGTATTCCCTTCTGGTAATCGAACATTTCTCCGTTAGGCACCTTGCGCCTTTTAAGAACAGCTTCTCACCCTGCCTTCGGCATAATCTACAGACCGCACCCGTATACCTGGCCATTACACTCTCCTTTTCTTCTTGGGACGGCAACCGTTGTGAGGAATAGGAGTAACATCCTTTATAGAAGTCACGGTAAGGCCTGAGGCCTGAAGAGCCCTGATAGCCGACTCCCTGCCGGAACCCGGACCCTTAACGCAAACTTCCACTTCCTTGATGCCAATCTCTTTTGCTTTTCTCGCCGCGTCCGATGCAGCTACCTGCGCCGCAAAGGGCGTAGACCTTTTGGAACCGCTGAATCCCACCATTCCCGGCGCGGACCATACCAGGACATTGCCCTGTTTGTCGGTAATGGTAATGATAGTATTGTTAAAGCTCGCCTGGATATGCGCCACTCCATGCGTTACGCCTTTCGCAATCTTCTTTATCTTACTCTTCTCTTTAGTCGCCATAAGTTTCCTCTTTTTACTTCGCCTGTTTAGGTGCCGGGGCGGCCGCCTTTGCCGGCTCTTTCCTGATCACTGCCAATCCGCCTTTTTTCGGGCCCTTTCTGGTGCGCGCGTTCGTGCGTGTGCGCTGGCCCCTGACCGGAAGCCCTCTTCTGTGCCGAAGGCCTCTCCAGGAACCGATATCTATCAAACGCTTGATGTTCTGCGATATTTCACGGCGAAGGTCTCCCTCTACTTTGAACGTCTTCTTCTGTATCAAGGTAGTGATACGGTTGATCTCTTCGTCGGTCAGATCCTTGGCCCGCTTGCTGGGGTCGATCTGAGTTTCTTCCAGTATCTTGATCGATAAAGACTTACCTACGCCATAAAGATAGCATAACGCGATGTCTATCCTTTTTTCCTTCGGTATATCAACACCTAATATCCTTGGCATCTTCTTCCACCTTTTTTAATATGCTCACTCTGTTAACTGTCAAACAGGCAAATCCGGCCCGTAAGCTAAAAAAGCCGCACTTTAGCCCTGTCTTTGTTTATGTTTGACATTGGGGCAGATTACCCTGATAACTCCCCTTCTCTTGATGATCTTGCACCTGCTGCATATTTTTTTGACTGACGCTTTTACTTTCACCCTAGCCCTTCCTCTCCCATATTTCACCCTGCCTTCTCGCGAAGGGTTAGGGCAATGTGTTTATTTATTCCTGAATGTTATTCTCCCGCGGCTTAAATCATACGGTGATAATTCCAGTTTCACTTTATCGCCGGGGAGTATACGGATGAAATTCATCCGCATTTTGCCTGATACATGCGCTAAAACCTTATGGCCGTTGTCCAATTCGACCCTGAACATCGCGTTGGGAAGCATCTCCAGTACTGTTCCTTCTGTCTCGATGAGTTCTTCCTTAGGCATAAGTCTATTCCTTATTTCTCCTTACCGATCAAGTCTTTGCTAAATTTGAGTCAAGATGCCGGGTTCGCCGCTGGTTATTAGTACCGTATGTTCAAAATGTGCCGACAATGAACCGTCATTAGTCAGGGCTGTCCAGTTGTTCGCGTCGATCTTGGTCTGCCAGGTCCCCATATTCACCATGGGCTCGATCGCTAGCACCATGCCGGGCACAAGCTTTATCCCCTGATGCGGCCTGCCGAAATTCGGTATCTCAGGTTCCTCGTGCAAATTACGCCCTATCCCGTGCCCTACAAACTGGCGCACCACTGAGAACTTGTTGGACTCCACATGCTCTTGAATGGCATGCGAGATATCAAACAAACAATTATGCGCCCTGGCTTGCTTTATCCCCAGGTACAAAGCCTCTTTAGTCACCTGAATAAGCTTTTTGGCGCGGGCATCGATCTTGCCCACCGCCACTGTGACCGCGCTGTCGGAAAAAAAACCGTCTAAGTTTACGCCGACATCAAGGCTGAGAATATCCCCTTCTTTCAAAACGCGCTCACCCGGTATCCCATGGACGACTTCACTATTTAAAGAAGTACAAGTGTTGGCGGGAAACCCGTGGTATCCCTTAAAAGCAGGGAGTACATGCTCAGCCGACATCAATTCCAACGCTAAATTGTCAAGTTCCTTCGTTGTGACTCCGGGCTTTACCGCTTTCGTCAGCCCATTTATCACCCGCGCCAGAGCCATACCTGCTTTCTTCATCGCCTGGATCTCTTCGGCGGTCTTTATTATTACCATCTATATTCTATTGGGTTTAGCCAACGCTATTATCTTATCCACGACTATATCCGGGTCGTCATCCGCGGATATACGATATAACATCTCCTTCTTATCGTAGTAGTCGACTACTGAAGCTGTCTCTTTAAGATAAACGTCTAAACGCCTCTTGATAGTTTCTTCGTGATCGTCCGGCCTTTGATAAAGCGCGCCACCGCAAATATCGCAAATGCCTTCTTTCTTCGGAGGCATGTTCTTCAGGTGAAAATTCGCCCCGCACTTGGTGCACACCCGCCTGCCGGAAAGCCGCTGTATTACTACCGGCTCCGAAGTCTGCAGGTAGACGACATAGATGCCGTCGCTTTTATCAAGCTTATCTTCCAGGATCTTAGCCTGCGCGTTATTCCTGGGATATCCGTCAAGAATAAAGCCATTTTTAGTATCATCCACCTTGATCCTGGCCAGAAGCATGTCGTTGACAAGGGTATCGGGAACAAGCTCTCCCTTTTCCATATAGCCCCTGGCCTCTATACCGAACGGCGTATTATTTTTTACGTTCTGGCGCAGCAGGTCTCCGGTGGAGATATGCGGAATCTTGAGCTTTTCAACCAGGACTTTTGCCTGCGTCCCCTTACCCGCGCCCGGAGGGCCGAGCAATATTATTATCACCGTCTGCCTCTTAATTTACCCGACTTGATGAATCCTTCATAATTATGCATTAAGAGATGCGACTCTATCTGCTTAAGCGTATCCAGCATAACCCCGACAACGATCAGTATCCCGGTACCGCCGAAGAATGAAGCCACCAGATACGGAACTTTAAGCCAGGCCATAATGAAATCCGGGAAGATCGCGATAACCACGATAAATAACGCTCCGGCCAGGGTAATACGGGTGATCACAAAATCCAGGTATTCGGCGGTCGGTTTTCCGGGACGGATCCCCGGGATAAAACCGCCGTACTTCTTCATGTTTTCCGACAAGTCGTTAGGATTGATGACAATCGCCGTATAGAAATAACAAAAGAACATTATCAACAACGCGTACATCATCGTGTAAAGAATATGGCCGCGGATGAGCCACTCAGCCATCTTCTGGAATGACGGGTTCGGTATGAACGATGCCAACGTCGCCGGAAACAGGATTATTGACTGCGCAAAGATGATGGCGATTACGCCGGAGGTGTCTACTTTTAAAGGGATATAGGTGCTCTGGCCGCCATAGACCTTCCTGCCCACGATCCTTCGGGCATACTGAACCGGTATCTTACGCTGCCCCTGGGTGATCATGATGACCGCAAAAACAACCCCGACCAGAAAAACCACCATTACCAATAACGTAAAAGGTTCGATCTGCCTTTTTGCGGCGGAAAACGGCGATAGAAGGACCAGCTGATGCAAGGCCGCGGGTATCCTGGAAATGATACCGGCTGTTATGACCAGGGAAATCCCGTTGCCTATCCCCTTCTCCTGGATCTGCTCGCCCAGCCACATAATAAAGATCGTCCCGGTGGTAAGGGTAAGCATCGTAAGGATACGAAAGCCGAGCCCGGGATTCATGACGATATTCAAACCCTCGAACCGCGCTGGGTTCTCCAGCCACAACGCCACAAAAAACGCCTGCAGTAAAGAAAGAGCGACCGTTCCGTAACGGGTATACTGGTTTATCTTTTGATGCCCGGCGCGGCCTTCCTTGGCGATTTTCTCAAGCGCGGGGATTACTGCCGTCAAGAGCTGTAATATGATCGAAGCCGATATATAGGGCATGATCCCCAGCGCGAAAATAGTCAACCGTTCCATGGCGCCGCCGGAAAACATGTTGATTATACCAAAGACTGTTCCTTCCCCGCCCTGGGCCATGCGGGCAAAAAACTCCGCCAATGCCTGGCCGTTAATACCCGGGGTGGGAACATAACACCCTATTCTATAAACAGCAAGCAATCCCAGAGTAAAGAGCACCTTCTTCTTTAGGTCCGGGATCCTGACTGAATTGACTAAAGCGCTAATCATTAATGATCTCTGCTCGGCCGCCGGCCTTTTCTATTTTCTCTTTTGCCTGCACGGAAAAAGCGTGTGCTTTAACCGTAAGGGACGCCTGGATATCCCCGTCTCCGAGGATCTTTACCGGCCTGTCTTTATCCCTGATCAAACCTTTACTTTCAAGAAGGGCCGGTTCGACGACTGTCTCTTTTAATCCTGCCAAAGACGCTAAATTTATTACCTGATATTCTTTTTTAAACCTGGTATTATTAAAACCTCTTTTGGGTATCCTGCGGATCAGCGGTGTCTGGCCGCCCTCAAACCCCGGATAAAAATCCCTTCCGGCGCGGGAGGTCTGCCCCTTAACACCGCGGGTCGATGTTTTCCCGTGGCCGGAGCTGGAACCCCTTCCCAGTAATTTCTTTTTCTTATGCGCCCCTTTAGGAACCTGCAGATTATGTAAGCCGATAGCAGGCGCCTTAACCGGCAACTTTTCAGCTTTTGTGGCCTTGACCGGAGCGGCTGCTTTGCGCTCAGAAGGCTCTTTTTTTACAGCCTGCTTCTCAGACGCTTTAACGCCCTTATCACTCTTTATTTTCTTCTTATTTTCCATCTTCACTCTTTATTTCCCGCGTCCTGGCGGGTTGAAGCCTGGTTAACCCGTCCACGGTTGCTTTAATAACGTTAATAGGATTATTCGATTTAAGGCACTTAGTTAGAATGTCCTTAATCCCCGCTGCCTCGCATATCGCCCTGACCGGTCCCGCGGCAATGACACCGGTTCCTTCAGAGGCGGGCCTCAATAATACCTTCGCCGCTCCGTATTCTCCGGTAACTTCATGAGCAATACTCGTGCCCTCAAGGTTCACCTTGACGATGTTATTCTTAGCGTAGGTCAAACCTTTACGTATCGCCTCAGCGACCTCATTGGCCTTGCCGGTGGCAAAACCCACGCGCCCTTTGGTGTCTCCGACCACGACCAGCGCGGCGAAGGACATCTTCTTGCCGCCTTTGGTTACTTTGGTTACGCGGTTAATAGAAATTACCTTCTCGACAAATGCTGCCTTTTCTTCAAGTTTAATATTGACTAATCGGGGCATTAGAACTCCAACCCTCCTTTTCTAAGCGCCTCGGCAAAAGCCTTGATCCTTCCATGATAAGGATACTTGTCCCTATCAAAGACTACTTTGCTAAAGCCCTTTTCTTTTGCTTTTTTTGCAAAAACTTCGCCGAGCATCCCTGCCGCTTTGGCATTCCCGCCGTAAGGGAACTTCTCTTTGATGTCCTTGTAGTTCGTGGACAACGCGAACACGGTCTTCTTGCCGATATCGTCAACAAGCTGGGCGAAAACATTACGGTGACTACGGCGCACCGAAACCCTTGGCCTTTCCTTGGAACCTTTTATTCGTGTCTTATTCATATTAGTTCGCTCTCTTTGAAAATTCCGTTATACTTTCGCGGCTGTTTTAGCCCGCGAGTGTTTATTTTGTGGCGGCTGCCTTACCGACCTTCTTCCTTACTATCTCACCTGCGAAACGTATGCCTTTTCCTTTATAAGGCTCAGGAGGATATATCGCGCGTAACTTCGCGGCAGTAACACCGACCAATTCCTTATCGATACCGCGAATGACGATCTGAGTCTGCTTGGGAGTCTCGATCTGGATGCCTTCGGGGACCGTGAAAACTACCGGATGGGAAAAACCAAGCTGCATCGTTAACGCCTTGCCTTGGGCCGCCGCCCTGAAACCTACTCCTACAACCTCTAATTCCTTGGAATATCCTTGAGTGACCCCGGTTATCATATTGACTATCAGCATGCGCACCAGGCCATGCATGGCTTTATCCACTTTGATATCAGTAGGCCTGGTAACGATAGCCTGGCCGTCTTTGACTTCCACGATTATCCTGCCGGGAATAGTCATTAAAAGCTTTCCCTTGGGGCCCTGAACGCTGATCTGCCTCTGCGCTACTTCGACTTTTACATCATTAGGTATCGCTACCGGTTTTTTTCCTATGCGTGACATATTTTCTTTCCGTAAATATTAGCTGCTGTTATTTTAAGATTTTGCCTACCAAACATTACAGATGACTTCGCCGCCGATCTTATCCAGACGAGCTTGATCATCCGTAAGTATACCTTTAGAAGTGGAGATCACGGAGATACCCCTGCCTCTTAAGACCCGCGGGATCCTGCCTGCTTTAACATATACGCGAAGCCCCAGCCTTGAAACACGCTTAAGGTTAGTGATAACAGGCTTCCCCGAGACATATTTCAGGTATATGCGCAATACGCCCTGTTTTTTATCATCAATAAGCTTAAAATCCTCTATATACTGTTCTTTCTTTAATATCTCCAGGATCGAAACGCACATCTTGGAAGCCGGAACGTCGACCTTATCTTTTTTTACAATAAGGCCGTTACGGATCACGGTCAGCATATCTGCTATAAGATCGTTCTTTGACATTGTCCTCGTTTACTCCTTATTTTTTGGTATTACTACCAGCTGGCTTTTTTGACACCGGGGATCAAACCTGACCAGGCCAGTTCCCTGAAACATATGCGGCACAGTTTAAACCTGCGCAGGTAACCGCCTGACCTTCCGCAAAGGGCGCAGCGGTTGTGCTTACGCGCAGAAAACTTCGGTGCTCTCTTCCATCTCGCTATTTGTGAATTCTTAGCCATAAATTTTAATTCCGTCCCTTTTTTGTGTTTAAGCCTCGCCGCCCTTGGATGTCTTAAGCGGCATGCCGAAAAGCCTTAAGAGCTCCGTGCTCTGCTCGGTTGACTTGCTGTTCTTGATCACGATCGTAATATCCATGCCTTGGGGCCGGGCGATCCGGTCATGCTCAAGCTCCGGGAAAACCCCCTGTTCCGTCAGGCCAAAGCTGTAATTTCCGGCTTTATCGAACGAATCATTAGGCAGCCCCCTGAAATCGCGGATACGGGGAAGCGCGATGTTGACCAGCCTGTCCATAAATTCATACATCATCGCCCGCCGTAGCGTGACTTTACAGCCTACGGGATTGCCCTGCCGGGTCTTAAAATTCGCTATAGCCTTCTTAGCCCGCCTTATGGAAGGCTTCTGGCCGGTAATAGCCGCCAGCTCCTCCATGGCCTTATCCAAGATCTTAATATCCACAAGCGCCTCGCCTACGCCCATATTCACGACTATCTTCTCCAGGCGCGGGACCTGCATGGCGTTCTTCAGGTCGAATTTCTTTTGCATCTCGGGAACGACTTCTTTCCTGTATTTTTCCTGTAATCTCGGTATCATAATTATATCACTTCCTTGCATCTCTTGCAGTACCTGGACCTTGTCCCATCTTCCAAATCCTTGATCCCTACACGAACGGGCTTGCCGCAATGTTTGCATACGACCATAAGATTAGAGATAGATAACGGGCTTTCAACCGCGACTACGCCGCCCTGTTGGTCCTGCTGCGTCCTGCGTTTATGTTTTTTGACTAAATTAACACCTTCGATAATGGCGCGCTTTTCTGCCGCGAAGAGCTTTAAAACCTTGCCCTTTTTCCCCTTATCCTTACCCGTAGTAACGTAAACCGTATCGCTGCGTCTTAATTTTAACATTTTAGTTCTCTTTTCTAAATTACCTCGGGCGCCAAGGATATGATCTTGGTAAAATTCTTATCCCGAAGCTCCCTGGCCACCGGGCCGAATACGCGCGTCCCTTTGGGGTTTAACGCTTCATCAATAAACACTATGGCGTTCCTGTCAAAGCGCAGGACCGAACCGTCCGGCCTCCTTACAGCCTCCCTGGTGCGCACGATCACCGCTTTGTTGACCGTGCCCTTTTTTATCAACGCGTCAGCCGAAGATTCTTTTACGTTGACATTAATGATGTCTCCGAGCTTGGCATTAAGGCAGTTCTTTTTCCCCAATACGCCTATAAATGAGGCGTATTTGGCGCCGGTGTTATCCGCTACGTCTAAAAGGCTTCTGACCTGTATCACTTCTTTACCCTCTCTTCTGTGACTGATAAAGGCTCATCTAATAAGACCTCGTCTACGGCCTGGGCTTTCTCCACGACCTCCACTAATCTCCAGCGTTTACCCTTGGAGATCGGCCTGGTCTCTTCGATCAATACCGTATCTCCGATCTTGGCGGTATCATTCTCGTCATGAGCCATGAATTTATTGGCGTGTTTCATTACGCGGTTATATTTAACGTGCTTGCTGGTGGTGATGACCTTGACCACTATGGTCTTATTCATCTTATTACTGATCACCTTACCGGTCCTTCTTTTTCTGGTATTTTTAATCATATTTTAGGCCTTCTTCTTTTTATTTAACTCAGCTGCGATGGTCTTGACCCTGGCGATGTCTTTCCTGAGCATTTTAAACATGTGGGGTTTTTCAGCCCTGCCGCCGTACCGCTGCAGGTTATACTTGAACAGGTCCTGCCTTAGCGACGCTTCCTTATTGATCAATTCCTCTTTACTTAGGTTCCGTAGTTCTTTAGCTTTCATTTTATATGGTTATTTGTGTAAACGGCTGATCAGCTTTGTCCTGAACGGAAGCTTATAAGCCGCGGACCTGAATATATGGCGGGCGATTTCCTCGGGTACGCCGCCCAATTCAAACAATATTTTACCCCTCTTTACCCTGCAAACCCAATGGTCAAGTTCCCCTTTTCGTTTACCCATACGTACTTCCGCGGGCTTCTTGGTGACCGACTTATCCGGAAAAACCCTGATCCAGAATTTGCCGCCGCGGTGGGTCTGGCGGGCCATTATAACGCGCACGGATTCGATCTGGGTGTTCTTAAGTATCCCGTTTTCCAGGGCCTTCAATCCATACTCGCCGAAGCTTAAACTAGCTCCCCGGGTAGCAACGCCCCTGTTCTTTCCGCGCTGTAATTTACGATACTTGACCCTCTTGGGCATCATAGCCATATCTGAATACTCCCTTGAATTTAACTTTTTTTACTTCTTAAGCCGCGGGGGCCTCTTTTGATCCGCCCGCTTCTTTAGCCTTTTTATCTTTATCCTCGGCTGCCGCTTCTACGACCGCAACCGGCTCTTTATCCTTGGAAAACAATATGTCGCCTTTATAAACCCAGGTCTTGATACCGATAAGCCCGTAAGTAGTAAGCGCTTCGGCAAATCCATAATCTATATCCGCGCGCAGGGTCTGCAAAGGTATCTTTCCCTGCTTGTAAGTTTCTTTACGTGACATCTCGGCGCCGCCTAACCTTCCGGAGCAGACAATACGCACGCCCTGAGCGCCGCCGGACATCGCCTGTTCGATGACCCTTTTGATCGCCCTGCGGTAAGCCACCCTTTTTTCAAGCTGCAGAGCCACGTTTTCCGATATCAGCTGCGCGTCAAGCGAAGGTTCTTTTACTTCCTCAATATCAATGGAGACCTCTTTATTCACCATACCGTTGATATCCCCTCTTAAACGCTCAATGTCCGCTCCGTGCCTGCCGATGATAATCCCCGGGCGGGCGGTATGGATCCTGATCCTCACGCGCTGCGCGAGCCTTTCAATTATGACCTTAGAAATAGCGGCCTGTTTAAAATTTTTCTTGATGAATTTTCGGATCCTGTAATCTTCTTCGATGCTCTTGGGAAATTCATTGTGCTTGGCAAACCACATGCTCTGCCAATTCTTGATGAAACCGATCCTTAATGCTATAGGATTTACTTTATGGCCCATGTCTTTTTAGTCCGTCCTGTTATGTTTTTAGATCCAATTCGATTATTATATGAGCTGTTCTTTTTCTAATCGCTGCTGCCCTGCCGAATGCCGCCGCCTTGAACCTTTTCCACACCGGCCCGTTATTGCATACTGCTTTGGATATATAAAGCTGAGGCGGTAAGAAGCCCTTGACCTTAGCGTTAGCTACCGCGGACTTCAATATCTTGATCAGGTGCTCTTTGGGGCGCTTATTGAGATTGCGAAGGATAGCATCCGCTTCAGCCACGTCCTTGCCCTTGATGAGCGCGATCACCTGTCTTACTTTAGTCGGTGTTAATTTTAGATGTTTGCTTTCTGCTCTTACGATCATTTCTATTTCATCCTTCCTTAGTCCCCGCTTGCAGACTGGTCTATTCTTTTATTAGGTCTTATCGACCGCTTTCTTGGCTTTTACTCCGCCGTGCTTCCTGAATATGCGGCTGGGGGCGAATTCCCCTAATTTATGCCCTACCATATTCTCGGTGACAAAAACCGGTATATGCTTCCTTCCATCATGCACCAGGAAGGTCAAACTCACAAAATCCGGCGTGATGGTCGACCTTCTGGACCAGGTCTTAATCGGCAGGCGGTCGCCGGTATGACGGACCTTCTCGACTTTTTCTAATAATTTCAGATCAACAAATGGGCCTTTTTTTAGCGAGCGCGGCATATTACTTTCTCCGTTTAACGATAAACTTGTTAGAATATCTGTTATGTTTTCTAGTTTTATACCCCTTGGTGGGCTGGCCCCAGGGCGACACCGGATGAGGATTGCCCTGTCCTGACTTTCCTTCACCGCCGCCGTGCGGATGGTCAATGGGGTTCATCGCCAAGCCCCTTACGTGGGGTCTCCTGCCCAACCAGCGCGACCTTCCGGCCTTACCCAGCAACTGCGCCTCATGCTCAATATTGCCAAGCTGCCCGATAGTAGCCAGGCAATCCAGGCTTATCAGCCTTATCTCGCCCGAAGGAAGCCGCACGTGAGCATAACTGCCTTCTTTGGCGGTTATTGTCGCGCCTGATCCGGCGCTGCGCGCCAACTGGCCGCCTCTGCCCTTTACTAATTCAATATTATGCACCAGCGTTCCCAGCGGGATGTATCTTATGGGCAGGCAATTACCGTTCTTGATATCTATGCCCTGTTTATCGGAAGAAACAACCTCTTCCCCGACTCCTACTCCTAAGGGCGCCAGGATATATCTCTTTTCTTTATCCGGATACTCGACTAACGCCAGCCTGGTGGTCCGGTTAGGATCGTATTCGATGGCCACGACCTTGGCCGTTACGTCAAACCTGTCGCGTTTAAAATCTACTATGCGGTATAACTGCTTATGCCCGCCGCCTTTAAAGCGCACTGTTACGCGGCCATGAGCGTTCCTGCCACCGTGTTTTTTTAACGGAAGGGTGAGGGCTTTCTCAGGCTTGGATTTAGTGATCTCCGCGAAATCCATCCCTACCATCCACCTTCTTGAAGGAGTTGTCGGTTTAAATTTTTTAATTCCCATTTTAGGTAGTCTCTATTTTTTGGCCTTCTTTTAACGTCACCACGGCCTTTTTGGAATCCGCCGCCCTGCCGAGCTGATAACGGACCCTTCTTAATTTTCCCTGTGAAATATGCGTATTGACTGACGCGACCTTGACTTTATACAGAGCTTCAACGGCTTTCTTGATCTGTATCTTGTTTGAATCTATGGATACCAGGAACAGATATTTACCCTGCGGTTCATTGAAAACCGTAGATTTTTCGGTCCTGATAAGCGACTTGATCACTTCCTGTGCGTGTTTCATTTGCCCTTTAACCTCTCTGCTAATTGCATAAAGCCTTTTTTATTAATAATGATCTTGTGCGCCCTTAAGATCTGGTAGGCATTGACATTCCTGGCTAATTCCATGACCAGGCCGCTGATATTATTAGCTGCCAGCTTGATATTCTTATCGACGACATCAAGCAAAAGCAGGGTATTATCCGGCGCTTTCAAACCCGACAGTATCTTGGCCAGGCCTTTTGTTTTGGCATTTTCCAGTTTGATATCTTCGACTACAAAAATACCGTTATCCTGTAATTTAGCGTTCAGGCTTGACTTTAAAGCCTCAAGCCTGGTCCTCTGGGATAGATTATAAGAATAATCCCTGGGGTGCGGTCCGAATATTACGCCGCCATGCCTCCATAGAGGAGAACGGATAGAACCCACCCTTGCCCGGCCGGTCCCTTTTTGCTTCCAGGGTTTACGCCCGCCGCCGGACACCTCGCCGCGGGTCTTAGTCGCCGCCAGCCCTAACCTCTGGTTCGCGTTAAAACCGGTAACGGCCTGATACAACAATCCGCTCTTGACCTTGCCGTCAAAAACCTTAACGTCAAGCTGGAGCTGATCTATTTCTTTTCCTTCCTGATTATGTATGGGTAAAGTAGACATGATTATGTTATCCGCTGATAAAAACGGATGTTATCCTTTTTTCTCTTTCTTTTCTTTAGCTTGCGTGACTTCTTTTACCACTCTCGGTTTTCTCTTCTTCGCCGTTGACACGACTACATATCCGTTCTTGTGGCCCGGCACAGCGCCCTTTATCAGCAATACGTTATTATCGGCATCCGCCTTGACCACCTCAAGGTTCTGGATCGTAACTCTGATATTGCCCATATGCCCGGGCATATGATGGCCTTTCCAAACCCTGCCCGGGGTAGTGCTTGATCCGATCGAACCTACGCGGCGGTGTGAAGTAGAACCGTGGGTCATCGGCGTGCCGCTCCAATTCCAGCGTTTCATACCGCCCTGAAAACCCTTGCCGATCGAAACTCCCCGCACATCCACGAAATCCCCGGTTTTAAAAAGGTCGGCCTTGAGTTCTTCCCCAATCTTGTATTCCCGCGCCGCGTCCTTGACCACCTCCTGGATGAACCTGCGAGGCGTAACGCCAAGTTTAGTGAACATCCCGCGCTGCGGTTTATTGACCCGGGATTCCTTCACCTGATCAAAAGCCAGCTGGACGCTCTTATCCGTGACCTTCAATACGGCGCAAGGCCCGGCTTCGATAGCGGTGACGTGGACTACCCTGCCGTCATCCGTAAAAAGCTGCGTTTGTCCGATTTTTTTTCCTAATATTGCGTTCATGATTTAGTTTCCGTTTAATGTTGTGCTAACGATTATACTTTCATGGCCGCAACCCTGCCCCATTTATATGACTGATGAAGCATGGCCACTCAAGTATTCCACAAACAAGCCACAGGCTTTAGCCCGTGGAATATTTATTTTATTTCAACATCTACCCCAGCGGGCAGATTTATTTTTCTCAAAGCATCTATCGTCTTACCCGAAGGCTCCATGATCTCCAAGAGCCTTTTGTGGGTGAAAAGCCCGAACTGTTCACGGGATTTCTTATCGATGACCGGGCCGCGCAATACCGTGTAGATCTCTTTTTTTGTCGGAAGCGGAATAGGCCCCGACAATTTAGCTCCGGTCCTGCGCACTGTCTCGACTATCTCTCCCACAGCCTGGTCCAAAAGACGATGATCGTATGCTTTTAATCTAATTCTTATTTTTTGAGTTGTCATATTACGCGATTATCTCAGCAACTACCCCTGCTCCCACGGTATGGCCGCCTTCGCGGATAGCGAAGCGCGATTCCTTTTCCATGGCAATAGGAGCGATCAGCTCTATCTCCAACATAACGTTATCACCTGGCATAACCATTTCCGTGCCCTCGGGAAGCTTAGCTGACCCGGTGACATCGGTAGTACGGAAATAGAACTGCGGCCTATATCCGGTGAAGAAAGGCGTATGCCTGCCACCCTCTTCTTTTGACAAGATGTAAACCTGGGCCTTGAACTTGGTGTGCGGCGTGATCGAACCCGGTTTTGCCAGGACCATCCCGCGCTCCAGGTCTTTCTTATCCATACCTCTTAAAAGCAAACCCACGTTGTCTCCGGCCTGGCCTTCATCAAGAAGCTTGCGGAACATTTCGATGCCGGTGACGACCGTCTTGCGCACTTCAGGCTTCAAGCCTACGACATCGATCTCTTCATTGATCTTGACTTTGCCTCTCTCGACTCTTCCTGTCCCGACCGTACCTCTACCCTCGATGGTGAACACGTCTTCAACCGCCATCAGGAAGGGCTTCTCAAAATCCCTCTTGGGAGCGGGAATGAACTCATCAACGGCCTTCATTAATTCAAGTATCGCCTGGCAATCGGGGTTATTCGGATCGCCTGCCGCGTTCATGGCGTTCAAGGCGCTGCCCTTGATAATGGGAGTTTTATCCCCGGGAAACTCATACTTGGTAAGAAGCTCCCTTACTTCCATTTCAACGAGGTCGATCAACTCTTTATCCTGGACCATGTCGACCTTGTTTAAAAATACGACCATTGCCGGAACGTTGACCTGGCGGGCAAGAAGAATATGCTCCCTGGTCTGAGGCATCGGGCCGTCAGCTGCTGATACTACCAGGATAGCCCCGTCCATCTGGGCTGCGCCGGTGATCATGTTCTTGATATAATCGGCATGGCCCGGGCAGTCGATATGGGCGTAGTGCCTGCTATCGGTCTGGTATTCTACGTGAGAAATATTGATCGTAACGCCTCTTTCCTTCTCTTCGGGCGCGTTATCAATACTGTCATACGCGCGCGCTTCGGCGTAACCTTTTTTTGCCAGAACCATTGTGATGGCCGCGGTCAATGTTGTCTTGCCGTGATCAACGTGGCCGATGGTCCCGATATTAATGTGCGGTTTATTCCTTACAAATTTTTCTTTAGCCATTATACACCTCCCATTTCCTACTGCGCTGCGTATGCTCAACACGCAGAGTTAATGAAATTTTTAAAATGACTTCCTGGTTGCTACTGCCGGCTGACCCCCAATAAGCTTCTCTGATATATGTAAAGGCACCTCCGCGTAATAGGAGGGCTCCATAGTGTAAGAGGCACGGCCCTGTGTTAATGAACGTAAAGCAGTTGAGTAACTAAAGATTTCCGACAACGGAACATAAGCCTTTATTATCTGTATATTTGCCTTGTTTGTCAATGAAATAATTTTCGCGCGCCGTCCGGTGAGATCTCCGATTACAAACCCCATGTATTCCTCGGGAACAATTACCTCCATGTCCATGATCGGCTCAAGCAATATTGATTCACCTTTTTTTAAGCCGTCATTAAAAGCGATCGCGGCAGCCATCTTAAACGCCATCTCCGATGAATCGACCTCATGATACGAACCATCGATCAGGGTCACTTTCACGTCGGTGACGGGATAACCGGCAAGGATCCCGCTCTTTGCCGAACCCATAACTCCGTCTTTTACCGAGCCGATAAATTCTCTGGGTATCGCGCCGCTTTTTATTTTATCTTCAAAGGTAATTCCCGTACCGGGAATTTCCTGGGGTTCCATTTCAAAAACAACGTGGCCATACTGTCCGCGGCCGCCTGACTGCTGGACAAATTTTCCTGTAATAATAACTTTTTTAGTAAGAGTTTCACGGTAGGCGACCTGCGGAGCTCCGACCATCGCCTCCACATTGAACTCTCTCATGACGCGGTCGATGATGATCTCAAGATGCAATTGTCCCATGCCCGAGATGATCGTCTGTCCGGTTTCGGTGTTGTAGGTGACGCGGAATGACGGGTCCTCTTCTTCCAATTTTCTAAGCGCCATACCCAGTTTTTCCTGGTCCTGCTTAGTCTTGGGTTCTATGGACTGTGAGATAACCGGCTCAGGGAAATGTATCGCTTCAATGATTATGGATCTATCCTGCTCGCAAATGGTATCTCCGGTAACAGTCTCACGCAGGCCCACTGCCGCGATAATATCGCCCGTTTCACCGCTCTCAATGATCTCCTGGCGGTTGGCGTGCATCTGCAGTAATTTGGTCACTCGCTCTTTAGTCCGTTTGGTCGAATTCCAGATATAAGTACCGGCGGTGATCTTTCCGGAATATACGCGCAGAAAATTCAATTTTCCGACGTAAGGGTCTGTGGCAACCTTAAAACAAATAGCGCACAGTCCGGAATCATCACTGATCTGCCTTTCCATGTATTCTTCAGTCTCAGGATCGGTGCCTTTGATCGGAGGCATATCTGTCGGACACGGCAAGTAATCGCAAATGCCGTCCAGCAGCGGCTGAACGCCGATATTACGATAAGCGGTGCCGCAAAATACAGGAACAAAACGGTTCTTTAGGACCTGGCGGCGAATAGACTCTCTGATCATATTTTTATCGATCGCTTTGGCGTTAACGAACCTATCCATTAATTCATCATCGGCATCCGCCAGCCTCTCAATAAGGATATCGCGGTATTTGCGCATCTCACCCAACATATCTTCGGGCACAGGCAGCACATCAAAGGTCTTTCCCGTCTCATCGCCGCTATACTTATACAGCTTCTCTTCCAGCAAGTCGATAACTCCACTAAAACTTTCTTCCTTGCCAAAAGGTATCTGTACCGCCGCGGCGTTGGTCGCCAGGAACTTACGCATCTGTTCGACTGTGCCGAAGAAATCAGATCCGACCCTGTCCATCTTGTTAATGAAAGCTACGCGGGGCACTGAATATTTATCCGCCTGGCGCCAGACTGTCTCGGACTGAGGCTCAACGCCCCCTACGGCGCAAAAAACCACAACCGCCCCGTCCAGGACTTTAAGCGACCTTTCCACCTCAACGGTAAAATCAACGTGGCCGGGCGTGTCAATAATGTTTATGCGGTTTTCCCTCCAGAAGCAGGTCGTGCAAGCCGCGGTAATAGTGATACCGCGCTCCTTCTCCTGGACCATCCAGTCCATTTCCGTATTGCCGTCCTGGGTATCGCCGATCTTATAGGTCTTACCCGTATAAAAAAGGATCCGCTCGGTCGTGGTAGTCTTACCCGCGTCGATGTGAGCGATGATCCCGATATTCCTGATTTTGTCTAAAGCTATTTTCCTTGCCATTTGTTCTCTCTATTTTACCATCTAAAATGCGCGAAAGCCTTGTTGGCTTCAGCCATCTTATGCATGTCATCTCTCTTCTTTATTGCCGCGCCCTCGCCTTTATAAGCCGCGATCAGTTCTTCCGCCAGCTTCTCCGGCATAGGCTTTCCTTTTTTACCCTTAGCCGCATCGCGCAGCCAGCGCAGCGCTATCGACGTGCCGCGCTCCTGCCTGACCTCGATCGGCACCTGATAAGTGGCGCCGCCGACCCTGCGGGGTTTTACCTGCAGGCGGGGCCTCACATTATCTATAGCCTTGTGGAACAATTTAAGGACATCCGCCTCATTAAGCTTCTCTCTCATAATCTCGAAGGCATCATATACGATGATCTCGGCTACAGACTTCTTACCGTCTTCCATGACCATATTGACGAACTTAGTTATCATCTTGCTTCTAAACTTAGGATCCGCCGCTATTTCTCTTTCCGGTGCTTTTCTTCTTCTCATTTTTATTTAGGCCTTTTGGCTCCGTATTTGGAGCGTGATTTCTTCCTCTGGTTGACTCCAGCGGTATCCAGGGTACCCCTTACAATATGATACCGAACGCCCGGTAAATCCTTCACGCGACCGCCCCTTACCAGGACGATAGAATGCTCCTGCAGGTTGTGGCCTTCTCCGGGTATATAGGAAGTGACTTCTATCCCCGTCGTCAGCCTGACCCTGGCGATCTTACGCAAGGCAGAGTTGGGCTTTTTAGGCGTCATAGTGCGCACCTGAAGGCAAACTCCCCTTCTCTGGGGACAGCCCTTTAAAGCCGGAGACTTGGTCTTTTTTGTCTTTAATCTTCTTCCTGATCTTATCAACTGTGAAATTGTAGGCATATTATTCCTTTTCCTTCTTAGCGTCCTTGTCGGGACTCTCTATCATCTTATCCATTTCCGTGTCTCTATATCTGCGCAGGCCCGTTCCAGCCGGTATCAAGTGGCCTACGATAACATTCTCTTTCAAGCCCACCAGTTCATCGCGCCTGCCTGAAGCGGCAGCGTCGGTCAACACGCGGGTGGTCTCCTGGAAGCTGGCGGCTGAAATAAAGCTTTCCGTCGAAAGGGAAGCCTTGGTGATACCCAGAAGCAGGGGCGTGGCTTGTGCGGGTTTGCCGTTTTTCTTGATAATACGGCCGTTTTCCGCCTGGAATACCCATTTATCCACCTGCTGTCCGCCTAAGAATTCGGTATCGCCCGGATCCTCTATGGAGACCTTCTTTAACATCTGCCGGATAATAATTTCTATATGCTTGTCGTTAATACGCACGCCCTGCAGACGGTAGACTTCCTGGACCTCGTTTACCAGGTATTCCTGCAATATCTTATCTCCGCAGACGCGAAGGATATCCTGCAAGACTACCGGCCCGTCAGTCAGCTGCTGGCCCGCGCTTACGCGGTCACCTTTATAAACATTGGGATGCTTACCATGAGGAATAACATACTCCCTCTGCATACCGGTAGGCGAACGCACGATTATCAAACGCTGGCCCTTCTTGCTTTCCCCGAATTCGACAAATCCGTCTATTTCGCTGATGATCGCCGGGTCCTTGGGTCTCCTGGCTTCAAACAACTCCGCCACGCGCGGCAGACCGCCGGTGATATCTCTGGTCTTGCCGGCAACCCGCGGTATCTTAGCGATCAGATCTCCTGCTTCCACCTTATCCGTATCACTAACCAATATGTGCGCTCCGACAGGAATAGGATAAATACCCAGGACTTCTTTCTTCTCATCCATAATGACGATCTGGGGATGGAATTCCTGCTTGTGCTCCATTACGATGCGCTCGGTGATCTTGGTAACGGGATTTAATTCCTGTCTTACCGTAACATCTTCCTTTAAATCCTCGAATTTTACCTGACCCGCGACTTCTGTCAGGATCGGGGACGTATACGGATCCCATCTGATAAAAGCGATACCCTTATTTACCTCTTCCCCGTCGGCTATACTGATAAAAGCGCCCTGCGGTATGGGGTAACGCTCCAGTTCCCTGCCCTGGTTATCGTTTACGCTTATCGAACCATTACGGTTAAGGGTGATAAATTCTTTATTCTTCGGGACGATCTTAAGGCTGTGATACTTGACAATACCCTTATTCTTGGATTTAATGAACGACTGCTCAATAACCCTGGAAGCGGTGCCTCCGATATGGAAGGTCCTCATGGTCAGCTGAGTGCCGGGCTCGCCGATGCTCTGCGCCGCCACGATACCGACCGCCTCTCCTATTTCAACCAGCTTGCCGCGGGCAAGGTCCCTTCCGTAGCATTTGGCGCAAACGCCCCTGCCTTCTTCGCAGGTAAGCACGCTGCGGATCCGGATCTTCTCAATTCCAAGCTTCTCTATGAGTTCCGCTGTTTCTTCGGTTATTATAGTGCCCTGTTCCACGACTACCTCGTCGGTAATAATATCGACGATGTTATCCAACGCGACCCTGCCAATGATACGGTCTTTTAAATTTACCACGACTTCGTCGCCTTCGACGATCGGCGAAACGGTGATGCCGTTTAAAGTGCCGCAGTCATCGCCGGTGATAATGACTTCCTGGGCAATATCTACCAGCCTGCGGGTTAAGTATCCTGCGTCGGCGGTCTTCAAAGCGGTATCAGCAAGGCCCTTTCTGGCGCCGTGAGTGGAGATAAAGTATTCCAGAACGGTCAAGCCTTCGCGGAAATTGGCGGTGATAGGGCTCTCGATGATCTCGCCCGAAGGTTTGGCCATCAGCCCGCGCATGCCGGCTAACTGCCTCACCTGCAAACGGGAACCTCTGGCGCCTGAGTCCGCCATCATGAATATCGGGTTAAAAGGATCCATCTCTTTAAATACCATATCCGAAAGCTTATCTGTGGCGTGAGTCCAGATATCCACGATCTTGTTGTATCTTTCACGATAGGTGATAATACCCTTACGATACTGATCTTCCACCTTGGTCACATCATCGGTAGAGCTCTTTATGACCTCACCCTTGGTGCTGGGGACATGAAGATCATCCACGCCGATGGATATGCCTGAAAGGGTGGCGAATTCAAAACCTAGTTTTTTAAGGTCGTCAAGCAGCTGGATGGTCCTCTGGTGCCCGAAACGCTTATAACACTGCGCCACGATCTCTCCAACTACGCTCTTGGTCAACTCCTTATTTATAAAACCGTAACCCGGGGGCAATGATTGATTGAATATCACCCTCCCGGCGGTCGTAGTTATAATAGTTTTCTCGCTGGTGAGCTTCTTCTCTTCCAGGTCGAATACGGAATCCACCTTGACTTTGATCAAAGTGTGCAGGTCGATCACTTTATCATTGTAAGCGACGATAACTTCTTCGATTCCGGAGAAGGTGATATCGGACTTACTGCCGGCTTTTGCCTTGCTCAAATAGGAGCATCCCAGGATGATATCCTGAGTAGGCGTAATGATCGGGCGGCCATCCGCGGGGGAGAAAATGTTATTTACGGAGATCATCAGGATCTTAGCTTCGATCTGGGCCTCAAGGGACAAAGGAACATGCACCGCCATCTGGTCTCCGTCGAAGTCCGCGTTAAAGGCGGTACACACCAGCGGATGGATCTTGATCGCCTTACCCTCGATCAAAACCGGCTGAAAAGCCTGGATGCTAAGCCTGTGCAGGGTCGGCGCGCGGTTCAGGAGAATAGGATGGTCTCTTATTACCTCATCCAGGATATCCCATACTTCGATCCTGGCGCGCTCAACCATCCTGCGCGCGCCCTTAATAGTATGCACGATACCTTTCTCTTTGAGCTTCCTGATGATGAAAGGTTCGAATAATTCCAAAGCCATCTGTTTAGGCAGGCCGCATTCGTGAAGTTTCAATTCAGGCCCGACAACGATCACTGACCGTCCTGAATAATCTACGCGTTTACCTAATAAATTCTGGCGAAAACGCCCCTGCTTGCCCTTTAACATGTCCGAAAGCGACTTAAGCGGACGGTTATTGGCTCCCATTACGGCGCGGCCATGCCTGCCATTATCCAGCAGCGCGTCTACCGCTTCCTGGAGCATCCGTTTTTCGTTGCGGATGATTATCTCGGGGGCGTTCAATTCCATAAGTTTCTTAAGCCGGTTATTTCTATTGATAACGCGGCGGTAGAGGTCGTTAAGGTCGGATGTGGCGAACCTTCCGCCGTCGAGAGAAACTAACGGGCGGAGATCCGGGGGTATTACGGGTAAGACCTCCATGATCATCCACTCAGGCTTATTGCCTGACTTCTTGAAATCATCAATGATCTTCAGGGTCTTTAAGATCTTGCGGCTGTTAAGCACGTCTTTGGATTTCTCCAGGTCTTTATGCAGTTTACGGGTAAGGCTTTCGGTATCCAAGTCCCTCAACAGGTCTTTGATGGCCAGGGCGCCGATCTGAGCTTTGAAATTCGAGCCGTATTTTTCCAGCGACTGCTGATACTCATCCTCACTCAAGAGCTGCTTGTTCTTAAGCGGCGAAGTCCCCGGATCGACCACTATATACTCTTCGTAATAAAGTATCTTCTCCAGGTCGCGCAAACCTATGCCGAGAAGGGCGGCCATTCTGCTGGGGACTGCCTTAAAGAACCAGATATGGCTCACCGGCGTTGCCAGCTCGATATGCCCCATGCGCTCGCGGCGGACCGATGAATGATCGACGGTAACGCTGCAGCGGTCGCAGGTGATACCCTTAAATTTGATCCCTTTATATTTACCGCAATTGCACTCCCAGTCCCTTACCGGGCCGAAGATTTTCTCGCAAAACAGGCCGTCTTTTTCCGGCTTAAGGGTGCGGTAATTGATCGTCTCAGCCTTCTTGATCTCGCCTTTAGACCAGGCCCTGATAATCTGAGAAGACGCTATCTTAATGGATATGCTGTCGAATTGGACAATTTCTTCTATCATGATTACTTTGCCTTTTCGGTTTTAATATCCAGGGACAATCCCTGTAATTCCTTGATCAAAACGTTAAATGACTCCGGGATGCCCGGGCTCAACTTCTGTTCACCCTTTACTATTGCCTCGTAGATCCGCGTGCGGCCGGTGACATCGTCGCTCTTGACTGTAAGCATTTCCTGCAGGACGAATGCCGCGCCGTATGCCTCCAATGCCCAGACTTCCATTTCTCCGAACCTCTGTCCGCCGAACTGCGCCTTACCGCCTAATGGCTGCTGAGTGATCAGCGAATACGGGCCGATAGAGCGGGCATGGATCTTCTTATCCACGAGATGAATAAGCTTCATAATATAGATGTAGCCGACGGTGACCTTCTGTCCGAATGTCTCGCCGGTATAACCGTCATAGACGTAGACCTTGCCGTCTTCGGGAAGGTTGGCTTTCTTAAGCATATCCTTGATCTCAAACTCCCTGGCCCCGTCAAAAACCGCGGTGCCGACGGAAATACCCAACACGTGAGCGGCCCAGCCTAAATGGGTCTCAAGTATCTGCCCGACGTTCATACGGGAAGGAACGCCTAACGGGTTTAGAACAACATCAAGAGGAGTGCCGTCTGCCATAAAAGGCATATCTTCCTGAGGCAATATCTTGGCTACGACGCCTTTATTACCATGGCGTCCGGCAAGTTTGTCACCTTCAGCAAGCCTTTGCTTGGTGGCTACATAAACCACTACCCTCTTTAATACGCCCGGAGGCAGTTCATCGCCGCGCCTGATCTTCTCTATTTCCTGTTCCTGCTCGGCCAATAAGTCCTTCATCTGCGCGTCAAATGACGCTGCCAGGTCCCTGGCTTCGTCGTTATCGCTGAAATCCAGGAATTCAACCTTCTTTTTATCTACTCCCAGAAGCGCGGCTAAACGCGCGGTCTTTTCTTCCGCGATATATTCAAACTCGGTACGGTAACTTTCTTTTAAGTCCCGGATCTTGGCAAGCTCTATGGTCTTTTCTTCCTTGGACTTTCTGCCGCGTTCCTTCCGGACGAACAAATGGACATCGACGATTATACCTTCAACGCCCGGCGGCACAACTAAAGAAGTATCGCGCACATCGCTGGCTTTTTCGCCGAATATCGCGCGCAGCAGCCTCTCTTCCGGAGAAAGCTCGGATTCGGTCTTAGGAGTAACCTTACCTACTAATATACTCCCCGGGCCGACCCTGGCTCCGATACGCACGATCCCGGTCTCATCCAGGTTAGCCAACGACTCTTCGCTGACATTCGGTATATCGCGGGTCACCTCTTCATTGCCCAGGCGGGTCTCGGTAGCTTCAACCGTAAACTCTTCCACGTGTATGGAAGTAAACGCGTCAACTTTAACGATGTTCTCATTTATCAGGATCGCGTCTTCAAAGTTATAACCGCGCCAGGACATAAAACCTACCAATAAATTCTTACCCAGAGCCAATTCGCCGTGCTTAGTGGCTATTCCGTCGGCTATGACCTGGCCTTTTTCCACGCTTTCGCCTACTTTGACTATCGGACGCTGGTTTAAACAAGTATCGGCGTTAGTGCGCAGGAATTTCATCAGGGGATATGCTGTTTTGCCTACGGTGATCGACGCGGCGTCAACCGCGCTGACCTTGCCGGAATTCTGCGCGATGACCATAGCGCCGGAATCAAAGGCGACCTTGCCCTCCAGGCCGGTCCCGACTAAAGGCGCTTCGGTTATCATAAGCGGAACTGCCTGCCTCTGCATGTTAGAACCCATCAGGGCGCGGTTAGCATCATCATGCTCAAGAAAAGGTATAATAGACGTTGCCACGGAAACCAACTGCTTAGGCGATACGTCCATATAATCTATCTTTTGTGCCGGCATCTTGGGGTATTCGCCTCCCCGGCGGCAGGATATCTCTTTATCAAGAAAATGCCCTTCATCATCTATGGATGCGTTAGCCTGGGCGATGACTTTATCATCTTCTATATCGGCGGTCAGGTATTCTATCCTGCGGGTAACCTTGCCGTCGACAACCTTTCTATAAGGAGTCTCCAGAAGCCCCAGCTCATTGACCCTGGCAAAAGTAGCCAAAGAGGAGATCAAGCCGATATTCGGGCCTTCAGGGGTCTCTATGGGGCAAACCCTTCCGTAATGAGAATGATGGATATCACGGACCTCAAATCCGGCTCTTTCCCTGGAAAGGCCTCCGGGCCCCAAAGCGCTCAGGCGGCGTTTATGGGTCATTTCCGCCAGGGGATTGACCTGATCCATGAACTGCGAAAGCTGGCTGCGCGCGAAGAAATCACGGATCTGGCTGGATAATAATTTAGAATTAATGAGGTAATGTATGCTTAAGGTGTCAAAATTACCGAGCAGCGAGAGCCTCTCCATTATGGAACGCTCGATCCTGGCTAAACCTATACGCACCTGGTTCTGGACCAGTTCCGCGACGCTCTTGATACGGCGGTTGCCAAGATGATCGATGTCATCTATCTTTCCCTCTCCGTTCTTCAATTTAATAAGATACTCTATTACTTTTACCACGGTCGGAGAATCCAATATCCGCTTCTCAAGGGCGACGTTCATATCCAATTTCCTGTTCAGGATAAAACGGCCGATGCGCTCCAGGTCGTAGCGGTGCGGATCGAAGAATAACCTGTAAAATAATGATTCCGCGGTATCCAGAGTCGCGGGCTCTGTGGGCCGCATTTTGCGGTAAAAATCAAGCAAAGCTTCTTCTTTATTCTTGGTGTAATCTTTATTGAGGGTATTGATGATCTCGGGGTGCTCTTTCCCAAAGGCCTTAATGATCTCTTCATTGGTGGAGTAGCCCAGGATCCGGAGGATCTGGGTGCCGTAAAAACTGCGGCGCCTGTCCACGTAAGCCATGATCACTTCGGCAATGTCGTATTTAAATTCAAGCCAGGTGCCGCGGTAAGGGATAATACGGCCGTAAAATATCTCTTTACCGGTAGGATGAGTTTCTTTTTCAAAGGATACGCCGGGCGAACGCTGCAGCTGGCTCACTACAACGCGCTCATCGCCGTTGATAATGAACGTGCCGGTGTCAGTCATCAGAGGTATCTCGCCAAAATAAGCGTCCTGCTCCTTGATCTCTTTAGGAGTAATAAGCCTGAATTTAGCCTTCAAGGGGGCGGCAAAGGTCAGAGACCTTCTTCGGCATTCCTGAAGGCTGTATTTGGGCTTTCCAAGGGTATA
>JAQTUY010000007.1:0-10741 GCA_028707105.1 Candidatus Omnitrophota bacterium
CGACTGGTGCACGGGAAATACGGGAGCGCGCTCCGCGCGCGGAACATTGACAAAGATTGAAATTATTTTAACGGTGAGTGCTGGAGACAGGTTCTAACTTTCTCCAATACGCACCACCATATTTTTCGATAAGGAAAATATGGCGGCATTCAAGCGAGCGTTAAATGACCCGATAAGGGTCATCGTGAGCGGGAGTGCCGCCACCTATTTAAGGGGCGCGTTTAAAGATGAGAAGAGTATCCATCGCTTATCTTATAGCGCGCCCCATCTAATTTATAATACCATCCGCGTTTTTAATTATTTTCTTGACAAGATGGCATTGGTATGGTATTATTGTTAATGGAAACCAGTTTCATTAAGGAGAGATGAATGCCAAGAGGTAATTGCCGGGGAAACGGATGGTGGCAGGGAAAGCTCAGGGATTGCGGTTACAGGCTTACATTAAGCCGTGAGGCCATTCTTGATATTCTATCCAAGTCCGAAGGTCACCTGAGCGCCGAAGATATATATATGAAAGTTCATCCCAAATATTCCAACGTAGGCTTGACTACTATTTATCGGACGCTGGATGTATTATCGGACCTTGGTATGGTATATAAGCTTGATTTTGGCGATGGCCGGGCGCGATATGAGTTTGCCCAAGGGCCTAAGGGGGCGCATCATCACCATCATTTAGTTTGCACCCAATGCAATAAGGTGATCGATTACACTGATTTTATTGATGAAGAAGTCGAGCTTCTTAATCAGACAGAAACTGGATTAGAGCAGAAGTATAAGTTCAAGATCACTAATCACCTTATACAATTTTACGGTGTATGTGAACAATGCGCTGGGAAGGGGTAAGCGCTATATTTTTTTACCTTTTAATGGAAATCATTTTCATTAATAGAAAAGGAGGTGGTTGTTATGCCAGGTTTTGACGGAACAGGCCCCAGGGGCCAGGGAGTGATGACCGGCGGCGGTAGAGGGTATTGCGTTATGCCTGCCGGGGGGACAGGGAGGGGGTTTGCAAGAGGGGTTTTTGGAGGAAGAGGCGGAGGCAGAGGATGGCGTAATAATTTCTACGCTACAGGACTTCCGGGCTGGGTGAGGGCGCAAAGAGGGATGCCGGCATTTGGCGTTTATGGACAGGCCTTATCCAAAGAAGAGGAATTAGGAGCTTTAAAAGGTCAGGCCGATCTTTTACAGGAACAGCTTGATAATACGCGCGCACGTATTCAAGAGCTTCAGGAGCCCAAAGAAGCGGTTTAAAAAAGCAGGGTATTTTTTCGCGAAAGGGAGGTCGTATAAATGAGAGTGGGAGTCGTGCTGGAAGATGAAAATGGAGTCCATGGTAATGTTTGCGCGCATTTTGGGCAGTGTAAGTATTTTTTGCTCGCGGATATTGATAAGGACAAAAAGAAGATTGTCGGTAGCCGTATAGTGCCTAATACCGCGGTACATGGCGGAGGCGGCTGTACCGCGGTAGATGAAATATTGCAATACAGGATAACACACGTTATTGCCGGAGGCATGGGTATGGGAGCGCAGCAAAAATTCGCTCAAGCTGGAATTGAGGTATTCGGTTATTCCGGCAATGTGCAAAAAGCGCTGGATGATTTTATAAATAACGCCCTGGGCGGCCTTGATGCCTGCAAAGATCACGGCAATAGCGGCAGTTCTTGTTAAAGGGAGAGGTCTAATGATGAAAATATGTATCACTTCGGAAGGTAAGACTTTGGATTCCAAGGTTGACCTGCGCTTCGGCCGGTGCCAGAATTTTATCTTTTTTGACACGGATACCGGTAATTTTGAGGCGCAGGAGAATGCCAGCGCTCAGTTTCAAGGGGGAGCCGGTATTCAATCAGGCCAGCTTTTGGTATCCAAGGGCGTTAAAGCAGTTCTCACCGGCAACATCGGCCCCAACGCGCATCAGGTATTGTCGGCCGCCGGGATCAGCATATTTACCGGAGTTTCCGGGACGGTAAAAGAAGCGATAGACAACTTTAAAAACGGAAAATATAAAGCCGCGGATGCGCCGAGCGTGGGTTCAAAATTCGGCATGCCCGGGAAGAACAATTAGAACAGGAGGGAGAAATGCCGTTCTTCGAACCGTTAGAGAAGATGGACCCTAAACACGTTGACCTGGAAAGAGCGAGAAAATCTTTGCGCGAAGAACTTGAAGCAGTCGATTTTTATCAGGAAAGGATAGACGCAACGGATGACCAGTCGCTTAAAAAACTTCTCGCGCATAATATGAATGAAGAAAAAGAGCATGCGGCAATGCTTATTGAGTGGATCAGGAAGAACGACCAGACCCAAGATAAGATGTTTGAAGAGCACGATTAAGCGGTAATTTGCGCGGAAAAACACAGGAAACATTTTTTTGTAAAAATCTTAGCGAACAGCGGGAGGTAAGAATATGGCTAAGAAGTATGAGCGGGCTAAGCAAAGAGCTTTCGGGTATGAGCTTCTTCTTGATCTCTACGATTGTAAGCCGGGGGCTTGTGATGATCTGCGTCTATGCTATCAATTCCTTGATACTATCGTAGCGGACCTGGGAATGGAAAAACAATCTCCGCCCAGTATCTTTTTTACCGATAACCAGCGTTTTCCCGACAAAGCCGGTTTGTCCGGATGGGTCCCGTTGGTTGAAAGCTCGGTTGTTATCCATACTTTAAGCCTTAAGAACTTCATCAGCATCGATGTTTATTGTTGCCGTGATTTTGATGAACGCAAAGCGCTGGATTCCTGTAAGCAACATTTTAACCCGGGTAAGATCGAAACGCAATTCCTGCATCGGGGTATTCATTATTACAGTGAAAAAGAGGTTGGGGAAGGTCAGGCAGGCCAGGCTTTGATCGGAGCTGTTTAAGGTAATTTTAGGAGGTGATGGTTATGCCGTTTAGGGATGGGACAGGGCCGCTTGGACAGGGGCCGGGAAGAGGAAAGGGCATGGGCAGGGGCCGCGGCGGAATGGGCAACAGCCGCTTAGGCGCAGGGCCAGGAGGAAATTGTGTTTGCCCGAGTTGCGGGACTAAGGCCGCGCATCAGGCAGGAACGCCTTGCGCGTCTATAGATTGCCCCAAGTGCGGGATGAGAATGATAAGAGAGTGAGCGGTAGTCTTGGATAAAGAAGCATTAGAGAATCATAAACAATATCTAGAGCGCAAAGCTTTATATAAAAGTTTTGGTTGTGATATAGATAAAGAACGGGCCTTTATTATTGAAAAGGCCCAGCCCATTTACGGCGATATATTGGAGGCGGGAACCGGGAAAGGGCATTTTGCGCTTGCTTTAGCTAAAGAAGGATATAGTTTTACCACTTTTGATATTTCTGAGCGAGAACAGAAATTCGCGCGTTTAAATTTAAGATATTTCGGGCTTGACCAGCTGGCAGATTTTCGCATTGAAAACGGAGAATGCCTGAGTTTTGAAAATAACAGTTTCGATATTATTTTTTTGGTAAATACCCTTCATCATTTAGCCAACCCCTATAAAGTCCTTGATGAGTTGATCCGCCTGCTTTCTTTTGAAGGGAAGCTGGTTTTAAGCGATTTTACCCGGGAAGGAATGGCATTAATGGAAAAGATCCATGCCAGTCAAGGGAATAAACACGAGGCCGGTAAGACTACTCTGGCCGATGCAGAACGGTACTTGATCGGGAAAGGTTTCAATATTACTAAGGCCAGCAGTGAATTCCAGGAAGTTTTAATAGCTTATCATCAATTAATATGATCATCTCAATTGCCAGCGGAAAAGGCGGTACCGGAAAGACTACGATCGCGGTTAATTTGGCTTTATCCATAGACAATGCGCAGTTCATCGATTGCGATGTGGAAGAGCCCAACGCGCATATATTTTTAAAGCCGTGTATTAGCAGCGGAAAGAAAGCAACTATTCCCGTGCCTGAAGTTGATGAAGCAAAATGCACTTATTGCGGTAAATGCCGGGATGTTTGCGCTTATCATGCCATCGCGGTTTTACCGGCCAGCGATAGCAAAAAAGGGAGCATTTTGATCTTTCCGCATCTCTGCCATGGCTGTGGAGCCTGCAGTTCGCTTTGTCCTCAAAAGGCCATAAAAGAAGTTGATAAAGAGATCGGCGCGATTGAGATCGGCGCGAGAGGCAATATGCAGTTTATCCATGGCCGTCTTAATATCGGAGAGGCGATGTCGCCGCCTCTGATCCGCCAGGTTAGGGAATATATAGATGTTGCCCGGACCGTCATTGTTGACGCTCCTCCGGGAACTTCTTGTCCGGTAGTGGCATCAGTTAGAGGCAGCGATTTTTGCATATTAGTAACCGAGCCGACGCCTTTTGGCTTAAATGACCTGATTTTAGCGGTCGAGGTGCTCAGAAAACTTAAAATCTCTTTTGGGGTAGTGATCAACCGCGCCGATTTAGGGAATAACCAGACCGAAGAATATTGCCGGCAGGAAAATATACCCGTATTGATGAGGATACCATTTAAGAAAGAGATCGCTATGGCTTATTCCAAGGGAGAGCCTATAATTGAGGCGTTCCCGGAATATAGGGCAGATTTTATACAGTTATATGAACAGATCCTGGGCAGTATCTCTGCCAAGAAAGAGGAACATGGAAAACTTGGTTAAGGATTTTCTAAAACAAAAAAAATTCGCCGTTGTCGGTTCTTTCAGGAATAAAGAGAAATTTGCTTATAAAATTTTACTGCATTTGATCAAAAGAGGCTATGAGGTTTTTCCGGTCAATCCTAATTTGAGCGAGATAGAAGGCAGGGTTTGTTACAAAAGTATAAGCGATATCCCCCATATCGTGGATGTTGTTGATATAGTTACTCCTCCTTTGGCGACTGAAAAAATTTTAAAAGAATGCCTGCAAAAAGGCATCAAGCGGGTATGGCTCCAACCCGGCGCGGAAAGCCCAAGGGTAATAGAGTTTTGCGGGGAAAACGGTATCGCTGTGATCTACGGTTTGTGCGTGATGTTACAGGCTGAGTAAGGGTAGTTGATAATCGAGGGTAAAAGGTTCACAACAAAGGAGGAGGCTATGGCCAAGAAGGTTTTAGTGTGCGCTACGAATTTTGGGGTGTGGGCAGAGGAATTGCAGGGGCCCTGGGATGAATTAAAAAAAGCGGGATTGGACGTGACATTGGCAACTCCGCAGGGGAAAAAGCCGTTACCGTTAAAAATAAGCGTTGATCCGGATTTCATCGATCCGATGCTTAAAAAATTGCCGGGATTAAACCCAAAAGTAAATCCTAAGTTTGTTTGTGACCGGACAAAAGAGTTAGTCCAGAGTGATGAATGGGCCCATCCCATTAAGCTATCTGACGCAAAAATGTCCGATTACGATGCTATCGTGGGCACCGGCGGTTTGGGAGCGATGATGGATCTGGCTCCCAACAAGTACTTTCGGGGCCTGATCTACGAAGCCTATTATTCCAATAAACTGATAGCGACACTCTGTTATGCTACGGCGGCTCTTATTTGGATAAGGGACCCTAAAGACGCCTATCACAGTATCATCAAAGGGAAAAGAGTTGTCTGCCATCCCCGGGCCTGGGATTTCGAGGATAACGTTACTTTGGAACTATGGGGCGCTACGGAAGATAACAAAGGAACAGACGCGGTATACGCGGGTTTTCTGTATCCCCTGGAAGATATCGCCAGGGACGCGGTAGGGCCCGGAGGCCGCTGTATCGGAGATCCCCAGGCAACGCGGGACAACCCCAAAGTTGAATTTGATTGGCCTTTTATAACGGGGAATTCCGTTGAGTCTTCAATCGCTTTCGGTAAAAAGATAGTGGAAGTATTGAATTCAAAAGGTATTTAGTTTTTTGTTTTTACTTGAAGAAAAAATCTAAAAGGGAGGAGTATGCCTAAAAGGACAGATATTATAGTAATTGGCGGCGGTCCCGCGGGAGTAGTTTGCGCTGTAACCGCGAGAAAATACTATCCCGGTAAGAGCATTATGGTGATCAAGGATGTTTCGGAGGGGGTGATCCCGTGCGGGATCCCTTATATGTTCGCCAGTCTCAATAATCCCGATGAGAATAAATTAGGGATGGCTCCTTTGGAAAAGAACAACGTTGAGCTAGTGGTTGATAGGGCTTTGAAGTTGAATAGGAAAGAAAAAACAATAGAGACAGAAAGCAAAAACAGCTATGTTTATGAAAAATTAGTTTTAGCAGTCGGCTCAATTCCGTTGATCTTGCCGATTAAAGGGATAGATAAGCAAGGAGTTTACCCGATCAATAAAGAAATGGGGTATTTGAAGGGCGTTATAGAACAGATCAAGCGCTGTAAAAATGTTCTGGTAATAGGCGGAGGGTTTATCGGAGTGGAATTTGCCGATGAACTTTCTAAGCTAAAAGGGGTCAATGTTACTTTGGTAGAAATGCTGCCTCACTTACTGGCCAATTCATTTGATACGGAATTTTCACAAATGGCCGAGGCGCGTTTAAAGGAAAAAGGCGTCGTTGTTCTAACGAATACAAAGGTTGAAGAGATAATCGGCCAGGATAAAGTTGAAAAGGTAAGATTTAGCGACGGCAGAGAAATTCCCGTGGAGGGGATTATCCTTGGCGCAGGCTCAAGGCCGAATGTAAAGATGGCGGTAGACGCCGGTTTGGAGATTGGGGCCTGTAAAGGTATTTTAACCGATGAGTATATGCGCGCCTCAGTGGATCCGGATATTTTCGCGATCGGGGATTGCGCCTGTAAAAGAGATTTTTATACGCGTAAAGCGATTCCGGTAATGTTGGCTTCTACAGCAACGGCTGAAGCCAGGATCGCGGGAGCAAATCTTTATCAGATCAAAGTTATCCGTGAGAATAAAGGCACGATCGCCATTTATTCTACTTATATTGACGGATTGGTCCTGGGATCAGCCGGTCTTACCGAGAGAACGGCCCGTGAGGAAGGTTTTGAGATCGTCGTGGGCAGTATTGACGGGGTTGATAAGCATCCCGCGACGTTACCGGGTGCATGCAAAGGGAAGATAAAATTAATTTTTTCAAAACAGTCGGGGATCATCCTGGGAGGCCAGGTAAGCTGCGGTATGTCGTGCGCGCAAATGATAAACATCATAGGCGTCGCGATCCAAAAACGGATGTCGGCTACAGAATTGGAGACTTTGCAGGTAGCGACCCATCCTTACTTGACCAGCGCCCCGACTATGTTTCCCATAGTTTTAGCGGCTCAGGATGTCTATGGGAAAATATAGCTGGAGATCCGATCAGGAAGCTAAATTATGAAGCAGATAGTTGTTATCAGCGGAAAAGGCGGCACGGGTAAGACAGTAATTACCGGGGCGTTCGCTTCTTTAGCCAAAAATAAGGTTATGGTTGATTGCGATGTGGACGCGGCAGATCTGCATTTATTGTTGCAGCCAAGGATTAAGGAGCGCCATGACTTTAGAAGCGGCTTAAGCGCGGCGCTTGATAAGAAGGTCTGCCAGCAATGCGGAAAGTGTATCGCGGCCTGCAGGTTTAACGCGATAAGCGAGAATTTTGTGATCGATCCCGTTTCCTGCGAAGGGTGCGGGTTTTGCAGCTATATTTGCCCGGTAGGCGCCATCAAGATGGAAGAGAATCTTGCCGGGGAGTGGTTTATTTCCGAAACGCGTTTTGGCCCAATGGTGCACGCTAAACTCGGGATCGCTGAGGAGAATTCGGGCAAGCTTGTTTCTCTGGTAAGAAAACAGGCAAAAGAACTGGCGGAGAAAGGAAATTTCGATTGGGTGATCATTGACGGAGCCCCGGGGATAGGATGTCCGGTTATCGCGTCGCTTTCCGGGATAGATTGCGCGGTCGTAGTGACTGAGCCGACGTTATCCGGTTTACATGATGCCTCCAGGGTTATTGAAGTAACCAGGCATTTCAATACGCCGGCCCGGCTGATAATTAATAAATATGATCTAAACCCGGATATGTCCCGGAAGATAGAAGAATATTGTTCAGATAACGGGATACCGGTTATCGGCAAGGTCAGGTTTGACGAAACAGTTGTAGAATCGATGGTCGAAGGTAAGACTATAATTGAGTATAAGGATTCGGCGGTTAAAGACGAGATCTGCCGGATCTGGGAAAAACTCCGGGATTAAAATAAGGATCCTATGGATAACCGGGATATTCATGTCCTGAAATACTTTTCATCATTTGTGAGTGTTTCTAACGGGAAGGTGATCAATATTACCGAGCCAACGCTTACTTTTTGCCCGCTGGCGAAGCATTTATATAAGGATTTTAGCGGTATCCGGAGCAATGACAAGGAAGCTATTAAAAAAGCTATAAAAAATGCGGTCGAATTAAAAATAAAAGACCATGGATTTTTCACTGATCAAAGGAAAATTTCGTCCGATCGTGTCGCGATACCGTATGGCGCATCGGAGATGATCAGTTTCGCGTTAAAAAAAAAGGCTATCGACGCGGCAGTGATGGTTTGTGAGGGGGCGGGAACGGTTATCGCGGAAAAACCGGAAATTGCCCAGGGTATCGGCGCTCGAATGAACAGCCTGTTGCTGACCTCGCCCATTAGGGGGATCATCAAAAAGCTCAAAGCTTCCGGCTGCCGGGTGTTATTTGAAAACGCGCTTATTGACCAGGCGCGGGGCGTCCAGGAAGCGATCGGCGCGGGACAGAAGATTATCGCTGTTACTGTATGCGGTCATTCAGCCGAAGATCTGGAAATATTGCGCGTATTAGAAAAACAAAATAAAGTTAAAATAATCTCCCTGGCGGTATGCACCACTGGTATAGCCCAGGATAAAGTCAAGATGATACGCGACCATGCTGATCTGGTCTGGGGCTGCGCTTCCTTAGATATTCGCCGGATGATCGGGCCTTCGGCTATAATGCAGCTTTCCCGGGAAATCCCCGTTTTTGTTTTAACAAAAAAAGGGATGGATTTTGTTTCGGCTTACTCCGGCGAAGAAAAATTTATAAAAAATTTGGATATTCAGAAACAGTATCTTCTTTCAAGTGAGCCAAACGGACAATGCGTGCAGCTGGGGGATTTTAAGGCGTTTATCAGGGAATCTAAGCTTCCGGTTGGCGCCCGGAAAGAACCCAGGTTTGAAGATAAGAATGAGCATGCTTTTTTATAGATAAAAATATACGGGGGATCTATATGAAAAATCCGGGGAACAAGGAAGAGACTTTTGGCTATCCTCAAAAAGTCATTAATCTCTTGAATGACCCGAAATTCTTCGGCAGGATGAACGATCCTACCGCCTCGTCTTATCTAAAAGGGCCATGCGGGGACTCTATGGAGTTTTATTTGGTCATAGAAGATAAAAAGATCAGCGATATCAAATATTACACAGATGGCTGCGGAGCCACAAGGGCGTGTGCCGCGATGGTTGCCTATTTGGCTTACGGCAGGACTGTCAGCGAAGCCTTGGGTATTTCAGCGGGAGAAGTTACCAGGCGATTAAAAGGCCTGCCGGATGATCATCTGCATTGTTCGATACTCGCGGTCAGTACGCTTTATCGGGCGATAGCGGATTATTTACTCGCGAATTAACTAAGGAGATATTTGGATGGCCCAAATGAATAGTCATGACCTACAAGAGCAGGAAAAGCGGCTCAAAGAAAAGATCTCCCAGATAAAGCATCCTTTTATTGTCATGAGCGGTAAGGGCGGGGTGGGGAAGACGACGGTAGCGGTCAATCTTGCCTACGCGCTTTCTCTTACCGGCAAGATGACCGGTATTTTGGATATCGATCTTCACGGGCCTAATATCGCGAAAATGCTGGGGATAGAACAACAATCAATACGCGCTTTTGAATCCGGGATAGAGCCGGTTGAAGTTAGCGATAATCTTAAGGCGGTGAGCATTGCTCTTTTGGGCCATGATCCCGATCAGCCGATAATTTGGCGCGGGCCCGCTAAAGCCGCGGTAATCCGGCAATTTTTAAGCGATGTGAATTGGGGCAGCCTGGATTATCTGATCATTGATTCGCCCCCGGGGACAGGGGATGAGCCTTTAAGCGCCTGCCAGTTAATTCCTAATGCCAGCGGGATCATTATTGTGACTACGCCGCAGGATGTCGCTTTGCTGGATGCGCGAAAAAGCATTCTATTCGCCAGAGAAATAAAGATACCGGTAGCCGGGATCATTGAGAATATGAGCGGGTTTATTTGTCCGCATTGCCAGGCAGAAACAGACATTTTTAAGAAAGGCGGAGGCGAGAAGATCGCGCGGGAGCTAAAAGTCCCTTTTTTAGGAAGGGTGCCGCTGCAACCGGAGTTTGTGGAGTTTGGCGATAAGGGGACACCATTTGTTTCTTTCCAGCAAAAGTCAAAATCAGCCGAGGCCTTTATGGGTATAGTGGACAGAATAAAAGAATTTGTCGGAGACAAATAATGAAACGCGCGTTTAAATACATTTATGGCCCGGTGCCTTCCTGGAGATTGGGGAGTTCTTTAGGCATAGACCCTGTTTCCAAAGGAAGAAAAATATGCAGTTTTGATTGTGTTTATTGCCAGATCGGTAAAGCCGGACTATTCATTAAAGAAAGAAAAAGATTCATCGATACCGGAGAGATCATCGCGGAATTAGCCGGCTTGCCTCCCCTAAAGATAGATTATTTAACATTTTCGGGAGCCGGGGAGCCGACATTGGCTGAAAATTTAGGAGAGATGATCAAGGCGGTGAAGGCGATCCGCCCGGAGCCGATCGCGGTTATAACTAACGGTTCTCTGATGACGCAAGCTGATGTCAGGCAAGAATTAGCTTTAGCAGATTTCGTTATTGCTAAGCTGGATGCTTATTC
>JAQTUY010000007.1:10841-26387 GCA_028707105.1 Candidatus Omnitrophota bacterium
CCTCCGGAAATAGCCCGGATGGGTTATAGGCTTTTAAGGACTGTAAGTTCGAATGGCGACCCGTACCAGGCTATAAAGCAAAAAAGCAACCGCATCGCTTTAAAGCTGTTAGGAAAATTAAAGGGTAAGTTAAGCCGTTCAAAAGACCGGCTTTTAACGGCGGTAGAATTAGCTATTGCCGGCAATATCGTGGATTTTGGCGTAAAAAATAATTTGAATATCAGGGCTGAGTTAAAAAAAATACTCGCGGAGGAAAATAAGGTTATTCATAAGCGATCAATATTTCATTATGCCGAATTCAGGCAGGCGCTAAAGGAAGCAAAAGATGTTTTATACCTGGCGGATAATGCCGGAGAAGTGGTGTTTGACCGGGTTTTAGTGGAAGAGATCAGGAAAGCCTGTCCGGATAAAGGCGTTTATTACGCGGTAAAGGAAAGGCCGGTTATAAACGACGCGTTACTGGAAGACGCAAAAGTATGCGGCATAGATAAGGTGGCGCGAATAATTTCTAATGGTACAGATGCCCCGGGAACGATCCTTGCTCTGTGTTCAAAAGAATTTAAGCAAATTTATAAGAACGCGGGCATAGTGATCAGTAAAGGCCAGGGTAATTTTGAATCATTATCCAGCGAGAAAAGGCCCATTTTTTTCTTATTTATGGTGAAATGCCCGGTGGTGGCGAAAGAAACGGGTTGTAAGATCGGAAGCATAGTATTATATTACAACCTAAGTAAAGGCAGAGGTTTTAAAAAATGCGGATAAAGGTGATTTTCGACAAACGCGCTTTAGAGGCGCGTCTGCGTACCGGTTGGGGCGTGTCCTTTTTAATTGACGGGAAAATTTTATTTGATACCGGAGAAAAGGGCGAGTGGCTTATAGAAAACATGCGTTCTTTAGGGATCGATATAAACACGATCGAAGCAGTAGTAATTTCTCACGACCATTGGGATCACTGGGGAGGGCTGTGGGATATACTAAAAGAAAGAAAAGGGCTTAAGGTGTATTCTTGCCCCGGTTTTAGCAAAGAATTTAAAGATAAAGTAAAAAACGCGCAGGGAGAACTTATCGCAGTAGAAAGGGTTATTGAGATCGCCCCGGATATTTATATTACCGGAGAGATCCCCGGCGCCTATCACGGTAAATATATGGCCGAACAGGCGGCGGTATTAAAAACAAAAAACGGGCTGACCGTCATTACCGGATGCGCGCATCCGGGTATTTTAAAAATGGTAGAGAAGGCGAAGGAAAAATTTTCTGCCGAACCTGTTTATCTGGTATTGGGCGGATTTCATCTGAAGGAGTCGGATAGGCGGGCAATCGAGATAGTAGCCGAGAATTTTAAGAAAATGGGTATATTAAAAGCCGGGCCTACGCATTGTTCCGGGGATATGGCGGAAGATATCTTTAAAAAATATTATGAGGGAAATTTTATAGCGGTTAATGTGGGGCAGGAGATGGAGGTTTAACAGAATGGCAGGCCAGATCTTAAAAGAGTTGAAGGCGCACGCTCCTTTCACCGTATTTGGGACAATTACGGGGATAGCGGTTATGTTTTTTTCGTTGAAATTTCCGTATCAGGTTTCATATAATATTTTCTACGTGTTGCATCCTTTGCACGTGTTTTTAAGCGCGCTGGTTACCGCGGCAATGTACAGGCTGCACACCTGTCCCAGTATCGGCATTAATTGTATCAAGGGAAAATGCAATTTTTGGGCTTTGACTGTAATAGGTTATGTTGGATCCGTGGGGATCGCCACTATCAGCGATTCCCTTATCCCTTACGCGGCTGAATCATTGCTGGGTATGCCTAATAAAGGGATACACCTCGGTTTTATCGAGAAATGGTGGCTGGTCAATCCTTTGGCTGTTTTAGGCATAGTCATCGCTTATTTTAAACCAAGGACAAAATTTCCTCATGCCGGGCATGTATTGTTAAGCACCTGGGCCTCTTTGTTCCATATGCTCATGGCCGGCATAGGCAGCTTAAATTGGTTTTTATGCGCGGCCATTTTTATATTTTTGTTTTTAGCAGTTTGGCTTCCTTGTTGCGTGAGTGATATAATTTTTCCGCTGTTATTTGTAAAAGGCGAAAGAACTCCGGGAATTAAAATCCGGAACAAAAATTTATGAATAAGACCGGGCCTTTTGTTAAGACGCTTGACGGAGCAAGGCAATTTAAGCGCATATTGGGCAATTCTAAAAAGAAAAGAGGCTTAGCTTCGGGGTTTGTAATCCTTAAAAAACGCGCCGCGGTAGGGCTCCATAATACAGGAAAAAGAGAAGAGGTCTTAGTCATCCTACAGGGCACGGCGCAGGTTAGTATCGCGGATAAGCGGTTTATTTTAAAAAAAGGAACGGTACTATATATTCCGCCTGATACTTTGCACAATGTGGAAAATTCTCACGCGCGCTTGCTTAAATATCTATATGTTACCGCGGGGATATAAGTAGTTGATGCCCGTTTAATCTTTTAGATATACGTAGCCGGGAAAATAAAATTTTTAAGCGCGGCCCCGAAATTACTTGGGGGAAAGAATAATATGCTAAATTTTAGACAAATTGATGAAGCAAGAAAGGTCCTGGGGTTAGATGAAGAGGCAAGCATGGAAGAGATCAAGGATGCCTATAGAAATTTAGCTCTTAAATACCATCCGGATAGATGTAAAGAGAAGGACAAAAAGCACTGCGAAGAAATGTTAAAGAAAGTAAATTATGCAAAAGACACTATCGGAAGTTACTGCGCAAACTACAGGTATTCATTTAAGGAAAAAGAAGTCAAGAAGCATATTATGCCTAAAGAAGAATATGAGCATCTTAAAAGATTTTATGACGGCTGGTTTGGAGAGCTGGATCTATGAGCGGCGTTTTTGATAAACATTACCGGAAATATGACGCCTGGTATGACCAGCATAAATTCGCATTCTTATCTGAGCTGGAAGCGGTAAAAAAAGTCCTGCCGCGGACCGGAAGAGGGCTGGAAATCGGCGTAGGCACCGGTAGGTTTGCCGCCAGCCTCGGTATTACAATGGGGATAGACCCGGCACGCCAGATGCTCAAGATTGCTCGAAAGAGGGGTGTGAATACCCGGCTGGGTTCCGGCGAAGAGTTGCTTTTTGGGGATAAGACCTTTGATTACGTCCTGATCATTATTACTTTATGTTTTGTAAAAAATCCTAAAAAAGTTATCGCGGAAACGTCGCGGATTCTGAAGAAAAACGGCAGGATAATAATCGGCATAATAGATAAAGAAAGTTTTCTGGGCAAATTTTACCGAAAAAAGAAAAGCGCGTTTTATAAAGGGGCAAAATTTTTTAGCGTGCAGGAAGTGACGGACCTGCTTAAGGCCGGCGGCTTTGGCCGGTTTTCTTATTACCAGACAATATCCATTTTTCCTGATATAATGAAGTCAGTTGAGCAGCCTAAAAAAGGCTTTAGCCGGGGCGGTTTTGTAGTAATCGCCGGACGGCGAACAAAGTAGGGATATTTAATACTGCGTTTATTGTCTCGGCCCTCCCTTTGAACATCCTATTTTCCGGCTTGTTTTAACTTTGGTCTATGGTACAATTAACATGACAGGCCGGATAATCCGTTCGTGGTCACCATCAGCCCTTTATTTAGTAAGATGAAAGAAAAAATCCTTATAGTTGATGACGAGAAAGACATCGTCAAGATGTTGGATTATAACCTTAAAAAAGAGGGCTTCAGGACGGTAATCGCCCATGACGGAGAAGATGCCCTCAGGTCGGCGAATAAAGAACATCCCGACCTTGTGCTTCTGGATTTGATGCTTCCCGGACGGGACGGTTTAGATGTCTGTAAGTCTCTTAAGAATGACCCTAAGACCGCGCGCATCCCGATAATCATGCTTACCGCCAAGACCCAGGAAGCGGATAAGATCGTGGGGCTGGAGTTAGGGGCGGATGATTACGTCACCAAACCTTTCAGCCCCCGCGAGCTTGTAGCCCGGATTAAAGCGGTCTTGCGCCGCGGCAACGACAAGGAGAAGCTTCCCGAAACATTAAAGGCCGGAGAGCTGGTTATGGATTTTGCGAGGATATCCGTAACCGTAAAAGATAAGCCCGTGGAGCTTACGGCCAAGGAGTTCGAGCTGTTAAAGACGCTGATCAAGGCCAGGGGCAGGGTCTTATCCCGGGATTACCTTCTTGATACCATCTGGGGTTTTGATAATGCCATGGAGATCCAGACTCGCACCGTTGATGTGCATGTCAGGTCCCTTCGTAAAAAGCTCAAAAGCGAAGCTAAACATATTATTACGGTCAAGAATTACGGATATCGCTTTGATACGGAGGAAGATTAGTGTGGGCTGCTGTCAGAAGTTTTAAATTCAAACTCGCCCTTTCCTATATATTGATCGTCGCGATCTCTCTGGGTATTGTCGCTTTTTTCCTTGACCGCAACCTCGAAGAAAATTCCCTTCTGGATATTAAATCTTCTCTGATCAACCAGGCTTATTTGATCCAGGCGCAGATCCCTGCCGAAACTATGGCAAGGCAGGATTCTGTCTATCTGGATCCTCTGATCAAGCACTTAGGCGCCAAGATAAAATGCCGTATCACCGTCATTAGCGGCCGGGGGGAAGTTCTTGCCGACTCCGAAAAGCCGTTAAACGCGGCCTTGAAGATGGAGAACCACGCTAACCGCCCGGAGATACTATCGGCCTTGAGGGGCGAGCCGGGAGAGAGTATCAGGTATTCAGCGACCTTAAAGATCGACATGTTATATATAGCTCTTCCGTTGGAGCATAATGGAGAAATATCCGGTACCCTGAGATTGGCCATGCCGCTGGCAAATGTGCAGCGTATGCTTTGGAGCATCAGAAGGATAGTATTATGCAGCCTGATCCTTACTTTAGCAGTGGCTTTTGTGCTGGGCTCGCTCCTGATAAGGGGTATTATCCGGCCGGTCAATAGGATCATCACTGTGTCCCGCAAATTCTCCCAGGGGGATTTTAAGCACAGGATATTGCATGACTCCAATGATGAGATCGGGGAGTTGGCGCTCACTTTAAATAAGATGGCCCAGGACATAGAAGATAAGATCCGGCAGACTGAAATACAGAACCAGCATCTGCGCGCGGCTTTTCAGAATATGGTAGAGGGTATAATCGTGACGGATAAAGACGGCCGTATAATTTCTTTTAATTCTTCTATCGAGAAAATATTCGGCATAACCAAGGAACAGGCGCAGGGAAAATTCTTCCTGGAGGCTGTGCGCAATGACGACATCGAGGCGGTTATCAGCGATACCCTCAGGAAGAGCGAATTCATATCCCGGGAATTATACCTTGTTTATCCCGTACGTAAATCCTTCCGGATAAATTCCTCGCCTATTTTTGAAAAAGGCCTGATCAACGGTTGTTTGTTAGTCATACACGATGTGACTGAGATAAAAAGCCTGGAGAAGATGCGGCAGGATTTCGTGGCCAATGTCTCTCATGAGCTAAAAACCCCCCTTACTTCCATAAAGGGGTTTGTGGAAACCCTGCTTGACGGTGCGATCGAAGACAAAGAGAACAGCCGGGAATTTTTAAAGATCATTGATGAGCATGTAAACCGTTTGGACAGCCTGGTAAATGACCTGCTGGATCTATCGTATCTTGAGTCTAAAGAGATCAGGCTGGACAAAGAGATGATCAACATCAGAGCGCTGGCCGAGCAGGTTTTATCGGGATTTAAGTCGCAATTAAAAAAGAAAGGCGTTGAGGCCCATAATGAACTGGATGCCGATCTATCAATTCTCGCCGATAAAAGCAAGATAGAGCAGGCCCTGACTAACCTGATCGGCAATGCCATTAAGTTCAACCAGGATAACGGATCGCTTAACATATACTGCGCGAAACTAAAAAGTACGGTAAGGCTCACGGTGGAAGATTCCGGCATCGGTATTCCGTCTAAAGATATCCCCCGCATTTTTGAGCGCTTTTACCGCGTGGACAAGACCCGGTCGCGCAGCCTGGGCGGAACCGGCCTGGGCTTATCGATCGTCAAACATATCGTCGAGCTTCACGGCGGCTCCGTCGGCGTGGAAAGTACCGAAGGCCTCGGCTCCAAATTCCATATTCACCTTCCGATATAATTTCTCAAGCGCCCCAAAACTCTTAACCTACATTTTACTTCTTCTTCAAGCCCTTCTAACGCCCTTATTCTATACTTTAGCCATGCTAAAGAAAATACGAAAAACAATAACGAGAATAGCGTCCTTTATCCAAGAGGTCATTGACGATGAACTCCGCATAATGGACAGGTTCTACGGGCAATACGCTTAAGCAGCCGTTTTGATCCCGGATCGGAAAGCATAAGACAACAGCGCCTTATCCGGCAAATGGAGGGTTGGTATGACGGCTATCTTTCGCAGGATCGTCTTCTTAATAGCAGATTTCTTTTGGAGGCTCATAGATAAAGAAGCGAGAAGAGTGGATGAGTTTAACTCAAGATATTTAAAGGCAAAATAAATAATGACCCTTGGAAGGGGGAAAGGAGGTGATACATGTATCCAATGGAGATGATGTCAAATATGCGCCGGGATTTTATTGCCAGTAACCTGCGTTCACAAATTAATCGGCTCTCAAATATACTGGTCAACCTTGAAGAAGATAAGAAGGTTGATTGCGATTATGCCAATGAATCGCTTAAAGAGATAGAAAACCGTCTGCGCCAGATAAGGAAGCTGTGCGCGGACAACTGATCATAATTAAGAGGAGGAGAATAAATGAGGAAGTTGGTGATGCTTTTACTGTTGTGCGGCTTCGCCGTCCTGGGTATGGGGGACAGGCTGTCTTATGCCGGAGAGATAGATATCCTGCTGGATAAGCTGGTGGAAAAAGGTATTTTGACGCCTGGCGAAGCGCAGGAGATCGGTGTTGAAACAAAAGAACAGGTAAAGAAAGAGATCGCCGAGGGCAAATTTTCATCCTTGCCCGCCTGGGTGCAGAATACCAAGCTCAAAGGCGATTTCAGGTTAAGGTATCAGTTTAACCACGCTAAAGATACCACGGCCGAACGCCAGAGGGGCCGCTTTCGCTTGAGATTGGGAGTAGAATCCAAGGCTAATGAGAAATTGTTGGTCGGTTTTGGCTTAGCGACCGGGCTGGGGACGGTGGACAACGCTTCCGGTACCGCTCTTAATAAAGACTACGCGCGTTCTACAAATCAGAGTTTCTCGGATGCCTTTAGCAAGAAGCCCGTAACTATTGACTATGCATTTGCGCAATATACGGCAACGCCATGGGCGACGTTCATCGGAGGTAAATTCAAGAATCCTCTCTGGGAACCCGGCGATCTTCTCTGGGATTCGGATATCAATCCGGAAGGCGCCGTCGTAAAGCTGGTAAAAAGAGTGGATCCGGCTACAGAGCTGTTCTTTACACCGGGCCTCCTTATAATAGATGAAGAATCCGCTACGGGGCACGATCCTATTATGGGCATTGTGCAGGCCGGCGTGAAATATAACGCGACAAGCAACATCTCCGTAAAGGGAGCATTTTCGTATTACAACTTTATGAATATCAAGAACAGGTATGTTGAAGGCGGGTCTTTTGATACGAGTAACCGGCGCGCCTATGGCAATACCAGGGTGAATACCGGCACTACTGCCAGGCTCAAGTATGGATATAACACTTTGAGCCCTGCTTTTGAGGTCAAGATAACCGAGCCTCTCAAGCTTATAGGGTTGAGCATCCCCGGGGTGGATGTGCCATATTTCGCTGTTTTTGGCGAATACGTTATCAATACCCAGGTAAGCAAGAAGAACACCGGGTTTATGCCCGGATTCAAATTTGGCAGCGAAAAAATAGAAAAATGGGGAGATTGGCAGGCTAAATACAATTACGCCTATTTAGCAAAAGACGCTATTCCTGACTTCCTGCCGGATTCCGACAGGTATGAAGGCACTACCGGTATCAGGGGCCACGAATTCGGCCTTGATCTTGGTTTAGGTAAAAATACCTGGCTGTCACTTGACGGCTACAGGACTCAGCGCCTGACCAGGCCAATGATGCCTGAAACGGTTTTTCAGGCTGACTGGAATATCAAGTTTTAAGAAACTTTAATTAAAGGAGGATCAAAGTGATGAGATCAATAGCGAAGCTTATTATCGCCGCGGGGTTGTTGCTTGCTTTAGCCGCTCCCTGCTACGCGGAGAAAATAGTGATGGCAGGTTCAACTACTATCCTGCCTATCGCCCAGAGGGCAGCGGAAGTTTTTATGCAGGAGAACCCTGACGCCGATATATCCGTGCGCGGCGGCGGTTCAGGAGTGGGTATCGCTTCAATAATAGACGGCACATGCGATATCGGCAATGCATCTAGGCCTATTAAGAGCGCGGAGCTTGAGAAGGCATCTGCCAACGGCAGGGATACAAAGGCGCATGTTGTCGCTATGGATGGTATCGCGGTGATCGTGAATACTTCCAATAGTATAGGAGCGTTAAGCAAAAAACAATTGAAGGATATTTACACCGGAAGTATTTCAAATTGGTCCAAGCTCGGAGGAGGCGATGAGAAAATAGTCGTTATCTCGCGCGATAGCTCAAGCGGAACGTTTGAAGCGTTTACGACATTAGCCTTGGATGGAGTAAAGGTGCGTTCTGACGCGGTTTTGCAAGCCTCTAATCAGGCGGTCGCCTCCACCGTTGCCCGTACCCCCGGAGCCATAGGTTATGTCGGGCTCGGCTATATAACGTCTTCAGTCAAAGCCCTCCCGATAAACGGGACTATGCCTTCAAAAACAACGGTGCTTACCAACAAATATATACTTTCACGCCCGTTATTTATGTATACCAACGGCAGCCCCGCGGGGCTGGTGAAGGAATTTCTTGATTTTATCAAGAGTTCAAGAGGGCAGCAAATAGCGGATGAAGAGGGTTTCGTAGCGTTAAGATAACGTTTACCCATGAATCGTCCCGCTTGCAGCGTGACGCTTCAGGGTTAGCTCCATGCGGCCTTGCGATAATACAATATCAGGGGCTAGGCATGGAGCGTCACTCACGCGTAATCCTTAAAAACGCTGAGGCGGGGCATTGCTCCGCTTCAGCGGCCTCCTATATATAGACAATGGTTAACTTTAAAGAACGGGTTTATAAGTGGTTGTTTACGATACTGGCTTTTTCTTCGCTGGTATTCCTAGCCGGGATAATTATTGTGCTTTTGAGCGAATCATTGCCGATATTTTCCAAGGTCAGCGTATTTAAATTCCTGTTTGGTAAGTCATGGTATCCCACGTATGAGCCAGCGGAATTCGGGATCCTTCCTCTTATATTAGCTTCTTTGTGGGTAAGCGCTGGGGCGATGGCGGTGTGCGTTCCTTTGGGGGTGGGGAGCGCGTTGTACCTTAATGAGATAGCCAGCTATAGGCAAAAGGCGATACTTAAGCCTTTAATAGAAGTTCTGGCAAGCGTACCGTCAATAGTATATGGTTTTTTCGGGATGGTCATCCTGGCGCCTTTTCTTCAGGGTTTATTTAAGATACCGATAGGCCTGTGCGCTTTTTCCGCGAGCTTGATCCTGGGAATAATGGCTACTCCTACTGTATGCAGTATCGCGGATGACGCTTTGAGTTATGTGCCGAATTCGTTTCGCGAGGCGTCCTTTGCCGTGGGCGCGGATAGATGGCAGACATTAACAAGGGTAGTGATACCCGCGGCCGGTTCAGGGATATCAACCGCGGTCATATTAGGCATGAGCAGGGCTATCGGAGAAACAATGACTGTGCTTATGGTGGCGGGGGGCGCGGCTGTTATCCCGGGTTCATTTTTTGACCCGGTCAGGCCGATGACCGCGGCAATCGCCGCTGAAATGGGAGAGGCTCCCATGGGCGGCGACCACTACCATGCTTTATTCGCCATTGCCCTGGCCCTGTTCACCGTTACCTTTATTTTTAATATTATCGCTGAAATGATAAGCAGAAGATTCAGGATAAAATTGGGGCTGTCGGGATGAAGAGGACAACAGAACAGAAGATAGGTTTTACTTTTTTGTTTCTTTGCATGGCGGTTACGTTATTATTCCTTTTCGCCATTATCTATTTTATTGCCGCGAGGGGGCTGAAAGTCATTTCCTGGGAATTCCTCACGCAGGCCCCCCGTAACGCGATGACAGCCGGAGGGGTGGCGCCGGCTATAGTAGGGACATTGTACCTTTCTCTTATAGCGATAGCTTTTGCTTTGCCGTTAGGCATTGCCTGCGCGATATATCTTTGCGAGTATTCGCCTAAAGGCTTTGTAGTCAACATTATCAGGATGAGTATTAATAACCTTGCAGGCGTGCCTTCGGTGGTTTTCGGGCTTTTCGGTTTAGCAGTGTTCGTGAAATTCTTTAAATTCGGAGTATCGATGCTCGCGGGAGGCTTAAGCCTGGGAATATTGGCCTTGCCTGTCATTATTTCAGCGGCGCAGGAAGCGCTCCTGGCTGTGCCGCATTCCACAAGGGAGGCTTCCCTGGCCCTGGGCGCGACGCAATGGCAGACGATAAAAAGAATAGTCCTGCCTGCGGCTTTACCGGGGATTTTGACCGGGGTGATCTTGAGCATCGGCAGGATAGCCGGAGAAACGGCCCCGATCCTTTTCACCGCCGCCGCTTTTTATCTCAAGGGCTATCCGAAATCCATATTGTCAGAGGTCATGGCCTTACCTTATCATATTTACGCGCTTATGACCGAAGGGGTCCATCCCGAGCGGCAGACCGAAATAGCTTACGGCTGCAGCCTGATACTTTTATTTTTGGTATTAATGGTATCTTTCGCGGCGATCTTGATCCGTCAAAGGCAGAGGAGCCAGTGCCATGTCTGAGAGATTTAAAATGAAAGCGGAAAAAGTCAATTTCTTTTACGCTAAACAGCAGGCTTTAAAGAATATCGATCTGGGGATCTATTCCAATATGGTCACGGCGATCATCGGCCCTTCGGGCTGCGGAAAATCAACCTTTATCCGCCTGCTTAACCGTATGAATGAGCTTATCCCGGGCACGGTATTAACAGGCAGGATAAGCCTGGATAACCAGGATATTTTTGGCCCTTGCGTGGACAGTGTGGCGGTCAGAAGGCGGGTCGGGATGGTATTTCAAAAACCGAATCCATTCCCGAAAACTATTTTTGAGAATATCGCTTATGGCCTGGAAGTCAACGGGATAAAAGACCGGCAGTTTATTGAAGAGAGGGTTGTAGGGTCGCTCAAGAAAGCGGCTTTATGGGAAGAAGTGCGGGAAAGGCTGCATGAGAGCGCGCTTCGGCTCTCCGGCGGCCAGCAGCAGCGCCTTTGCATAGCAAGATGCCTGGCGGTGGAACCGGAAGTGCTTCTTTTTGACGAGCCTTGCGCCAGTTTGGATCCCATATCAACCGGCAAGATAGAAGAGTTGATAATGGAATTAAAAAAAGATTATACGATCGTCATCGTTACTCATAACATGCAGCAGGCGGCGCGTGTTTCGGACTACACCGCTTTTTTCCTGCTGGGAGATATGGTTGAGTTTGATAAGACCCAGGCTATTTTTACCGCCCCTAAAGATAAAAGGACTGAGGCTTATATAACCGGGAGGTTCGGATAATATGAAAAAAGTGCTTTTTGTGTGCGTGGAAAATTCCTGCCGAAGCCAGATGGCCGAGGGGTTTGCCAGGCAGTTTGGCAAGGATGTTTGGGAAGTTTATAGCGCGGGATCCAAGCCTTCAGGAGTGGTCAATCCCGATGCTGTCAAGGTGATGCGTGAAGCGGGTATTGATATTTCCCTTCAGGAGTCAAAAGGGTTTAGCGGACTGCCGGTCAGGGAATTTGATTACGTGATAACATTAGGGTGCCAGGATATCTGTCCGTTTGTTCCAGCCGTAAAACACCTGGAGTGGCAGATAGAAGACCCTAAGGGCAGAGATCTGGATTTTTTCAGGTTTGTCCGTGACAACATTAAGCTTAAGGTACAGGAATTGATCGCTGCCGAAAGAGAGGAAAAGTGATGGAAAGGTATTTTGATCAGGAATTGGCAGCCTTAAAGTCTGAAATACTGCGTATGGACTCTTTGGTAGAAGCGGCAATAATCAGGTCGGTAGAGTCTCTGAAGAAGCTGGATGCGCTTGAAGCGGATAGCGTAATCACCGCGGATGAGAATATTGATGAATTAGAGCTTCAGATCGATGAACGCTGCCTTGATCTTCTGGCGCTGAGGCAGCCCATGGCGCATGATCTGCGGTTTATCGCTATGGCCATGAAGATCACCACGGATCTGGAGAGGATGGCGGACCTGGCCGTGGATATCGCCCAGCGCGTACTGGAAATGTCAGGTAAGCCGCTTTTAAAGCCGCTTGTGGATATTCCGAAGTTGGCTGTATTGGCCCAAAAGATGGTCAAAGGGGCGATCAACGCCTTTATTGATGAGGACGCGCGTTCAGCCGGGCAGATAATAATATTAGACGCGCAGGCGGATAAATTACGTAATCTTGTGCAAAGAGAATTGATAGATGATTACATATTAAAGGACCCGTTGTCCGCCGCCCGCGCTATTTCTCTGCTTTTGGTAGCGCGGCACCTGGAACGTATATGCGACCACGCTACTAATATCTCCGAAGACGTGATATATATGGCGCAGGCAAGGGTGGTCAAACACCATCCTGAGAAGTTAGAGGAGGGGAAGGGATAACTTTACATAGATTTAACATAAAGTTTACACATGCTTAATCCAGAAGGCGCATAATATCTCTCTAATCTCAAAAAGGGGGTGTTTATGATCAAAAGATGCCTTTTGGTTTTTTTATTGTCTTTTTTTACTTTAGTAACTAACGCATGCGCGGGTAAGTGTTCTGTGCAGGTTAAAGGTTCGGATACGATGGTCAACCTCGGCCAGGCCTGGGCGGAGAAATATATGGAGGAAAACCCCGCTGAATTCGTGGCGGTCACCGGCGGAGGCTCCGGAACGGGATTTTCCAGCCTGATCAGCGGCACGTGCAGTATCGCGATGAGCTCAAGGGATATCAAGCAAAAAGAAATAGACCTGGCCAAGCAAAAGGGTAGGAACCCTTACGAGATAAAAGCGGCCCTGGATGGGCTGGCGGTCATAGTTAATCCTAAGAACCCCGTCGGTAAATTGACATTGGATCAACTGGCGCGGATCTTCAGCGGCAAGGTCTCTAATTGGAAGGAAGTAGGCGGAGAAGACGCCCAGATAGTGATCCTCTCGCGCGAAGTGAATTCCGGCACACACGTATATTTTAAAGAGCATGTTTTAAGGAACAATGACCCGAATTCCAAAGAAGAGTTTGCCCCGGGAGCGTTATTATTGTCTTCTTCTCAGGCTATCGCCGATGAGGTGGCCGGCAACAAGGCTGCTATCGGGTATTATGGCATGGGTTATGTCAGCCTCAAGCAGAAAGCCGTATCAGTAGCCAGGGATGAGAAGTCCGAATATGTGCTTCCGACTATAGATAATGTAATAAGCGGCAAGTACCCTATATCCAGGCCCTTATTTTTGTATACTAACGGCGAGCCCCAGGGAGAAATAAAGAAATTCGTGGATTTTACGCTTTCTAAGGAAGGCCAGGAGATCGTCCTGAAAACGGACTTTGTGCCGGTCAAATGATGCGCAAGTTTAAAGAGTTTATAATTGAGAAGCTTATTCTTATCTCTGGGCTAGCTTCGATATTTTTTGTAGTGCTCATTTTCTTATTCTTGTTGAAGGAGGGGCTGGCGGTTTTTAAGACTGTCAGCCCTTTTGCTTTTTTATCCGGTAAGAGCTGGTATCCGATCTCCGAACCGGCGCAATTAGGCATCTTACCCTTGATACTCGGGTCTTTACTGGTCACTCTCGGGGCGACACTGATTTCAGTGCCTATCGGCGTTGCCTGCGCGGTCTATATTTCCGAGGTAGCGCCGGCAAAAATAAAAGAATTCCTTAAAGCAGGCATAGAATTACTGGCGGCTATACCGAGCGTGGTGCTGGGTTTTATCGGTATGGTCACTTTGGTTCCCTGGGTAAAGATACTTTTTAAACTGCCCACCGGATTGACTGCCCTGACCGGTTCTATCATGCTGGCTTTTATGGCCATGCCTACCATTGTTTCCATCGCGGAGGACGCGCTTTATTCAGTACCCAAGACTTATAAGGAAGGGGCGTTGGCTCTGGGTGCTACGCAGTGGCAGACTATCTGGAGGGTTTTACTTCCTGCGGCTTCATCCGGTATTTTAGCGGCGGTAATGCTGGGTATCGGCAGGGTCATCGGTGAGACCATGGCAGTTATGATGATTACCGGGAACGCCGCGCTTATGCCGCACACCATTTTCCAGCCGGTAAGGACCCTGACCGCCACTATCGCCGCGGAGATGGGAGAAGCGGTAGTGGGCGGTGAACACTATTTCGCGCTATTTGCCATCGGGATAGTTTTATTCGTGATAAGTTTCGCGATTAACGTGACCGCGGACCTTTTCTTGCATCAGAAAAAATGATGAGAAATCCTTATCGCACGCAGAAGATCGCTTTCTTTTTTATGTTCCTGGCCACGCTTTTGATAGTGGTGCCCGTGGGGCTTATCGTGGTCGTTATCATCCAGAAGGGGCTGCCGGCGATAAACTGGCAATTCTTGACCGATATCCCCAGGCAGGGAATGCGCGCCGGCGGGATATTCCCGGCGATAGTAGGCACTGTTTATCTGGTCCTGGGCGCGATACTTTTTGCTTTGCCTATCGGGCTGATGGCGGCAATATACCTGAGCGAATACGCCAGGGATAATTTCCTTACCCGGATGATCAGGCTGGCGATCGTCAACCTGGCGGGAGTGCCTTCGGTAGTATATGGTTTATTTGGCCTGGCGCTTTTTGTGGTGTTTTTTAAATTCGGGGTTTCTATCCTTTCCGGTTCGCTCACCCTGGCGATCATGATCCTGCCGATAATTATTACTACTTCACGGGAAGCTTTGGAAAGCGTGCCCTATTCCTTCCGGGAGGTAAGCTATTCATTGGGCGCGAGCAAGTGGCAGACGATCCGCAACATCGTTTTACCTAACGCTATTCCCGGTATATTGACCGGCACTATCCTGGGGCTGGGTAGGGCCGCCGGAGAGACCGCTCCGATATTGTTTACTGTGGCGGCATTTTATCTTCCGCAACTGCCGGGCTCTATATTGGATCAGGCGATGGCGCTTCCCTACCATCTTTATGTCATATCGACTCAGGTACCCAATGTGGATGAAAAGGTGAGGTATGGTACGGCATTGGTCTTGTTGACTTTGGTTTTATTTATGAACCTGGTGGCGATCATCATCCGCTATCAATTCAGGAAAAAAAAGAAATGGTGAAATTCAATATAAAAGATCTGGATATTTGGTTCGGGACGGTGCAGGCGCTCAAAGGCGCGAGCCTGTATATACAGACTAATGAGATATTGAGCGTGATCGGCCCGGCTAACAGCGGCAAGACCACCTTTCTGCGCATGCTAAACCGCCTGAATGAACTGGAATTAAATTTCAGGATGCGCGGCAGTGTGGATATGGACGGTGAGAATATAAGCAAAATAGATCCGGAATTATTGCGCAAAAAAGTCGGGATGGTCTTTGCTTT